>JALZIB010000031.1 GCA_030860505.1 Actinomycetota bacterium | reverse complement strand
CCGTACCGCCGAGAAGGTGCTGCTGAACCTAATGGACGAGGCCGGAACGATCAGCGACACGATCCGGGTGCAGAACCAGCTTGAACGGGTTCAGGAGAACGTCGAGCGCATGCGCGGACGGTTGCGCGTGCTCGACGACCAGACTTCCTTCTCCACCCTCGCGGTCGACCTCGTAGAAGAGGGGGCCGCCCCAGAGGACGAGAAGCCCGAAGATGCTGGAACTCTGGCACGGGCGTGGGACGACGCGGTCGCCGGCTTCATGGGGGTCGTCTCGGCGGTCATCGTTTCCTCCGGAGTGCTGCTTCCCATCGCCGTACTCGCGCTCGTGGTCGTCCTCGTCGTTCGGCGACTGCTCCCGCGCTTCGACAAGGGGCCAGCGACCGCGCCGGCAACGGATGTCTGACCACGGCGAAGGGTCTACGCGCGGACGACTATGACTTCTTGACGGGGGAGCGTTCGATCGGTCCCTCGTCGATCTCGTCCGGATCCTTCTTCTGCTTGTCGAGTTCGTCGCGCTCCTCGGCGGTGGTTGCCCGCAGCGAAGCTATGACTGCGATCGTGAGGGTCACGGCGATGACCCCGAGTGAGGCCAGTGTGGGGATCTTGTAGAACTCGCTGATCAGCATCTTGACTCCGACGTAGACGAGCACGAGCGCGAGTCCGGGTTTGAGGTAGATGAACCGGTTCATGATGCCTGCGAGCAGGAAGTACAGCGCACGCAGACCGAGGATCGCGAATGCGTTGGACGAGAACACGAGGAACGGTTCCCTGGTGACGGCGAGGATCGCGGGGATCGAGTCGGCGGCGAAGACGATGTCGGTGGTCTCGACCACAACCAGCACGGCAAGCAGGGGAGTGGCCACGCGCTTGCCGTTGTCGACCGTGAAGAACTTGGCCTCGTCGTAGTTGGTCGAGATGGGGAAGGCCTTTCGCAAAACTTTCAACACTGGATTGTTCTCGGGATGAATCTCGTCGTCTTTGTGAAAGAACATCCGCACACCGGTCAAGACGAGGAAGGCGCCGAAGACATAGATCGTCCAGTGGAACCGCTCGAGCAGGGCTACCCCGGCGAAGATGAAGATTGCTCTGAAGACGAGCGCCCCGAAGATGCCCCAGAAGAGGACGTTGTGCTGGTACTTCAGAGGAACGGAGAAGTAGGTGAAGATCAGGGCGAATACGAAGATGTTATCGACCGAGAGGCTTTTCTCGATGAGATAGCCGGTGATGTACTCGCCCGCAAACGTGCCGCCCGCGACCCACCAGATAACGAAGGTGAAGCTGCTTCCCATGACGACCCACACCACGCTCCAGATGGCCGCCTCCTTGACGGTGACGGCGTGGTGGTCGCGGTGAAGGAACAGGTCGATGGCGAGCATCGCGAGGATGAAGGCGATGAAGGCGATCCATCCCCAGGCTGGTACGTCCATGCGAAAAACCTCCGGCTATGCAGTCAGAACCCGACAGCCGAAGGTCTCTCCCGCACGGTGTTGTCTTCACACGGCCGGCGGCACCGGGCCCAACCTAGCGGCCGTAGTGACGATGACGCCTGTTCGGGATACTCCCCTCCGGAGTAGGTCTTCACGCTAGCAGATACCCGCTCTTAATCCCCGTCTACCCAGCGTGTAGCGTGGGCTCCATGGCCGGACCCGGAGCAAAGCTGAGAGCGCTGTCCTTCGGAGAGTCTGTGATCGACATCTACCCCGACCGCAGAGTCGTGGCCGGCTCCCCGGTGCATCTCGCTGCTCATCTCGCCGAGCGCGGATGGTCGGTGTCTCTGGCGACCCGGCTGGGAGACGATCCCGATGGTGCCGCCGTGCGCGAGGTCGTCCGTCGCCACGGGATCTCGGACGAGCTGATCGAGATCGATCCGCGGCTGCCGACGGGATCGGTCACGATTCACTTCCAGGAGGGCGGCGGCCACAGCTTTCACATTCACAAACCGGCGGCGTGGGACGAGCTCGAGCTGGCGGGAGAGTTGCCGGAGGCCGACGTGCTCTGCTACGGGAGCCTTATCGGCCGCTCTGAGACCTCCCGGGCCGCGCTCTTCCGGCTGCTGGCGGACGGACGCTACGCGGCGCGCTTGTTCGACGTGAATCTAAGGACGCCAGACATCCACACCGGCACGGTTGAGCGGGCGTTGGAGGCGGCCACCATCCTCAAGGTCAGCGACGAAGAACTAGGGGCGCTGGTCGACCTTCTCGAGGTGAACGTGGTCGACGATTTCTTTGCGGCGGCGCCCGACCTCGAATGGTTGGCCATGACGCGCGGGGCTCAAGGTGCAGAGCTCAGACATCGATCGGGACGCTCGTGGGCGAAGGGCACTCCCGCGCTCGAGGTGCTCGACGCGGTGGGTGCGGGCGACGCCTTTGCCGCGGGTCTCGTAGACGGTCTCGTCCGTGGCCGGCCCGGAGACGAGGCGCTGACCCTTGCCCTCGAGGCGGCTGAATCCATCCTGGGTCGGCGCGGGGGATTGCCCACGGGCTGAGCGGTGTGTGGGCTAGGCGCCGGCCCCGTCGAGAAGTTGCTCGTGAGCATCCTCGAAGGTGCCGAACATCTGATCCTCGGCCATCTCGACCAGGGCTTCAGCGGCGACACAGAGAGGCGCTTCCCTGTGGCCGCCCGCGAGATCGACGAAGGTCTCCTCGATGGCCTTCTGAAACGAGAAGTTGTAGTTCCACAGCGCTCTGACGAAGTTGTTGCGAATCGCATTCTCGTCGACCAGCTTCGAAGCGCGGGCTTTGTCGGCCACGGATCCGATCAGCATGCCGGTCTCGAGCACGGCCCGCATCTTCGCGCGTACGTAGTCGCACACGAAGGCCCAATCGTCGGACGGCAGCATGTCGTAGTAGGGGCGGAGGAGCTCATGGTCCTCGGGATCGAGCTCGTCGATGATCGTGTTTATGTGATGCTGCTCTTGTGAAGTGAAGATGATGTCGGGCATGTAGGTCCTCCGCTGCCATCATCGGAACGCTACGGGGCTCGACACAAGTGGGAAGGGCGAACTTTCCGGAACTACGTACCGCCTTCTTCGTTCCAGAGCTTCCTCACTAGATTCGGTAGCTCCGAAATCTGGTCTTTGGCCATGTATGCGTCGGCCCACCTCGGCTCGTCTTCGAGGTATCCGGAGAACACGATGATCCGAGCTTCGGGGGCGACGTGACGAAGCACGCTGGCGGTCTGTTCGGCGCTTAGCCCGGGCATCCGAAAGTCGAGGATGATGACGTCGGGCTGGTCCTCGCCGGCCCGCCAGACCGCCTCGGAACCGTTGGCGGCCTCGCCCACGACGTCGAAACCCTCGGACTCGAACAGCGCCACGAGCGCAAACCTCATCTTCTCGTAGTCGTCGACGACGAGGATGCGCTGTCCCCCCGCGCTGTTCACGCCGACATGCTAGCGGCCGAATCTCTCACGCGCGCTGCGACTCGAACGTGGCCCTGGGATCCGCAGCGGACGCCCTTCCCGCATGCCAGACAGAGAACCTCAATGCCAGCGACCCCGCGCT
>JALZIB010000030.1 GCA_030860505.1 Actinomycetota bacterium | reverse complement strand
ACTCCCGCCACCATCGCCGATGCGACGTCGTCGTGATGGATGAGCTGGAACGGAACCCCGGGATCGGGGAGAACCGGTCTCAACAACGGCAGTGCCCCGACGACTTTGCGGGCGGTGTCCGGCAGCTTTCTCCCGATGCTCACGTAGGGAATCCTGCGAATGAGCATGAGGGCTTGGGGGCCGGCGACGATGCATGGCCTGAAGGTGTAGACATCTGTTTCGCCGCCGATCGCCGAGGCTAGGTTGGCGAGTAGCTCCTCGACTTCGGCCTTCTGCGCGGAGTAGTGATGCTCGTCCGACCCGCGCGGTTCGATGTCCTCGGTCAGCCAGTCAGGGTTGTCGTCGTGAAAGCCGTAGGCCGCGACGGACGACGCGTAGACGAGCCGCTGGAGCCCGGCTTCGAACGCGGCCTCGAAGACGTTCCGTGACCCCTGCAGATTGATTCGGCGGCTCTCGCCCCTGTCGGCAAAGATGATGAAAGCGAGATGCACGAGCACGTCGACGTCCGCGGCGAGCGCGTTCACCGCCGCCCGATCGAGAATGTCGCCTTCGCGATACTCGAGCTTGGTCAGGCCCTCGGAGGCGGGGTCGAACGGACTTCGGGCCATTCCGACGATGCGTCCGACCTCGTCGGAGCGATCCAGAGCGCGTACCAGGCTTCGGCCGATCTCGCCCGTGGGGCCGGTGACGCCGACGCAGAGATCGCTCACTGCATCTGTGTCCTGAGCGCTCGCTCGAAGGCCGCGTAGGCATCGGCTCCGTGAAGTACGAAGCGAACCTCGTCGACGTCGGTTGTCGCTTCGGCGACGGTCGCTATCGCGATGGTTGCCGCGGCCTCGATGGGGTAGCGGTAGACGCCCGTCGAGATGGCCGGAAACGCGACGCTCGTTGCTCCCTGCTTGTCTGCTACTCGGAGGGACTCGGTGTGGCACGACGCGAGCAGGTGTGAGCGATCCTCGGACTTGGCGTAGGTGGGACCGACGGTGTGGATGACCCACTTCGCGTCGAGGTCGCCCGCCGTTGTTGCCACCGCTTGGCCCGTGGGAAGTCCGTCGGGAAAACGGTTCGCTCGAATCTGCTCGCATTCCTCGAAAATTGTTCGTCCGCCGGCGCGATGGATGGCGCCGTCCACACCACCGCCGCCCATGAGGGAAGAGTTCGCCGCGTTCACGATGGCGTCCACGCGCTGCTTCGTGATATCGCCCTCGACCAAGATGATCTTCGGCATGCAGCAAGGTTAGTGCGTCACAGAAGTCGCCCGAACCCCCCCCGGGTCAAGTCTCGGGGGAACTAACCCCGCCCAGCGAAGGAAATTCTCCAAAGTGTTAGCCGAGGTCAAATGCTGTTTGTCGCTCTCGAAGAGCGGCAAGAATCTGTGCCGCAACGACGGCGGGCCGCTTGACTATGTCGTTCCATTCGAAGCGAAGGACCCGCCACCCGAGGGCGACGAGCAGGTTCTGCCGTTCGTTGTCCCACTTGATCGCTCGTAGCCCCGAATGCCAGCGAACGCTGTCCACCTCAATCGCGAGCATCTGGTCGGGATAGGCAAAGTCCACGTGCACGGTTAGGCCCTCTCGCAACTGCACTGGATATTGCGCAACGGGGGGCGGAAGCACGAATCTGCGTGTCAGCTTCAACAACTCGACCTCGAGGACGCTGTCTGTTGGGCGCGGGCAGGGCTCTCGCACCTTCAACAGATGCGCCAATGCCGTCGAGCCGGCGACGCCAGGACCCCCGGACATTTCCAAGTGCCGGGAGAGGCGATCGAAGCGAGTGAGGCCCTGTCTCAATGCGCTGTCGAGCGCCTGCTCGAGCCGTTCGCCGCCCAATTCCCCACCGAGATCGAGCAGGGTCTGCTCGATGCTCGTAACCCTGACGACGTCGATCTTCTTCGACGGAAGGTCGGCCGTTGGTCTGCGATAAACGAGAACTCTTGGTGAGCTCAAGCGTCGGGGAGAGGACAGTGAGACCTTCCGGGTGCGGACGCCATCAAGATCGAACAGGACTCCAGCGGTGTCGTGGGCGTCACACTTTGGAGAATTTCCTTCGCTGGGGAGCCTGTCGCAAAAACCTCCTCCAAAGGCTCGCGATCGGGCGCGTGATTCGGGACACTGATCGAAACGACTCGGAGGTGACCCGATGCCCCAGAACTTCATTCCCGTGCACCGTGACCAGCGGTTCCTGATGCCGCCCGACATGAAGGAGTGGCTGCCCGAGGACCACCTTGCGTTCCTCGTGCTCGACGCGGTCGAGAAAATGGATCTGTCCGCCTTCTACGCCCGCTACCGTGACGACGGCTGGGGCCGGGCCGCGTTCGAGCCCCGCATGATGGTCGCGCTGCTGCTCTACGCCTACGCGGTCGGGGTGCGCTCGAGCCGGGCGATCGAAAGGCGCTGCCTCGAAGACGTCGCCTTTCGCATCATCGCCGCGGGCCACCAACCGGACCATGCCACCATCGCCCGCTTTCGCTCATCCAACCAAGGCGCGCTCTCGGAGCTGTTCAACGAGGCCCTGCGCCTGTGCCTCAGGGCCGGCCTCGGCCGGGTCGGCGTGCTCGCCATCGACGGCACCAAGATCAAGGCCGACGCCTCGCAGGCCAGAAACCGGGCGCCCGACGAGATCGAGGCAATCGTGGAGCAGATGCTCGACGACGCGGCCGCGATCGACGAGCAAGAGGATCGCCTCTACGGCGACAAGCGGGGCGACGAGCTGCCCGAGCACCTCGCCGATCCCGAGCGACGCGCCGAGGCGCTGAGAAAAGCTAAAGAGGAGCTCGAGGCCGAGCGGGCGCAGGAGATCGCCGACTACGAGGCCAAGCTCGCCGAGCACGAGGCGCTCAAAGAGCAGGGCAAAAAGCCTCGAGGCAGGCCGCTCAAGCACCCGGACGAGCGCAAGAAACAACGCAAGAGGAAGGTCAACCTCACCGATCCCGAGAGCCGCACGCAGAAGGTCCCGGGCGGCTACGTCCAGGGTTACAACGCCCAGGCCGCGGTCTCACAGGACCACATCATCGTGGCGGCCGACGTCACCCAGGACAACAACGACGTCGGCCAGCTCGAGCCTCTGGTCACTCAGGCCAGGGGCAACCTCGAGGCCGTCGATGCCAAGGAGCCGATCGGCACGGTCGTCGCTGACGCCGGCTATTTCAGCGAGGACAACACCGTGCTCGAGCTCGGCGTCGAGCTGCTCATCGCACCGACTAAGAGCGACGACCTCGACGAGGCTCTAGCGGCGCGGGCCCGACCCGATCCGGACGAGGACCGGCGGCAACGTCGCTACGCCGCCGAGCTCGCGATCGCACAGCGGCGGGCAGAGCGCCGCGAGGAAGTCATGACGGCCTACATCACCGGAGTCGTGACCGCATCGGAGGCGGCCCAGATGCTGATCGCCTCGATCAACAGCATCTACCAGCTCAAGTGGCACAAAAAGAAGTTCGGTCGGCTCCCCGATGTCCTGCTGCCCTCGCCACCAACGAAACCGAGCGCGAGACAAGTGATGCTTGAGCGCTTCGCACAACCCGGTGTCCGAGAGATATACGCGACCAGATCCACCACCGTCGAGCCGGTGTTCGGGCAGATCAAGGAGCTCCGAGGCGTGCGCAGGTTCATGCAAAGAGGACTCGAGGCCTGCCAGACCGAATGGAGACTGCACGCCGCGGCCCACAACCTCCGCAAGTTGTGGAGCTCCGGGAAGTGGAATGACTTACTTCTCGGTCTGACGTATTCACGGTCGGTGGACTTCTTCCGGGCGGTCCCTCTGAGCCTTTGAGAGACAGGCTC
>JALZIB010000028.1 GCA_030860505.1 Actinomycetota bacterium | reverse complement strand
GGCCCGAAGCGACCGAGAAGCAACGCCTGGCCGCGGGACGAATAGCGATCGCGGGAGCCATACTCGTCGCCGGCTATTTCGGGGTCAATCCGCCGGGATTCGTGGGGCAGGTGGTGGCGCTTGCCTTCGGCCTTGCGGCGGCCTCGTTCTTCCCGATAATCGTGCTGGGGATCTTCTGGAAGCGAGCCAACGCGGCCGGTGCGATGTCCGGAATGGTGACGGGTCTGACCCTCACCTCCATCTACATGTACATGACGATCTACGGGGGCATGGAGCATTGGTTTGGCATATCGCCTGAGGGCATCGGGGCTATCGGCGCCGCGATCAACTTCGCGGTCACCATCTTCGTGTCGAAGAGGACGGCTCCGCCACCCCTGGAGGTCCAGCTTCTGATCGAGGAGGTTCGTCACCCACGCCTGGGCGGCGAGGCCATTCGGCTGCCCGAGTCCGAGGAGGTGACCAGGTCGCGCTAAGCGGTGTCGCGGAAAACCGCTAAGCGGTCGTCGGCGCCCCGAGCCGCTCTCCGATGTGTTCGAGCGTGCTCGGGTCGTCGATGGTCGAGGGAACGACGTAGTCCTCGCCGTCGGCGATGGAGCGCATCGTGGAACGCAGGATCTTGCCCGAGCGCGTCTTCGGAAGCCGCTCGACGATGCTCACCCGCTTCAGCGATGCGACCGCTCCAACCTGATCGCGCACGGCCTCGACGAGTTCGCCCTTGATCGCGTCGTGATCGCGATCGACGCCGGCCTTGAGCACCACGAGGCCGACCGGAACTTGACCCTTGAGCTCGTCGGCCACCCCGATGACCGCGCATTCGGCGACGTCTGAATGTTGTGCGAGGGCTTGTTCGAGTGTTCCTGCGCTGAGCCTGTGTCCGGCGACGTTGATGACGTCGTCCACGCGTCCCATGACGTAGAGATACCCGTCGTCGTCGAAATGGCCGCCGTCTCCGGTGAGGTAGTAGCCATCGTGCGCGCTCAGATACGACTCGATGAAGCGCGCGTCGTCGCCCCACAGAGTGGAGAGGGATCCCGGCGGCAGAGGAAGCCGGATGCACACCGCGCCCTCGGTCCCGGCCTCCGCCGGGCTGCCCGAGGTATCGAGGACCTCGACGGCCCAGCCCGGCACCGGCTTCGTGGGGGAGCCGGGTTTGATCGGAAGTTGCTCGAGCCCCATGCAGTTCGCGGCGATCGGCCATCCGGTCTCGGTCTGCCACCAGTGGTCGACGACGGGCACGCCAAGCAGGTCGGAGGCCCAGTGATAGGTGTCGGGGTCGAGTCGCTCGCCCGCGAGGAACAGCGAGCGCAAGCTGGAGATGTCGTGGTCGTTGAGGTGTGATCCCTTGGGGTCCTCCTTCTTTATGGCGCGAAAGGCCGTCGGCGCGGTGAAGAGGACGCGCACGCGGTGCTCGTCCACGACGCGCCAGAACGCGCCGGGGTCGGGCGTGCCCACGGGTTTGCCCTCGAACAGAACGGTGGTCGCCCCGGTCAGCAGGGGTGCGTAGACGATGTAGGAGTGGCCGACGACCCAGCCGACGTCGGAGGCGGTGAAGATGACCTCACCCGGGTCGCAACCGTAGACGTTGGGGAGGCTCCACCGAAGCGCCACGGCGTGCCCACCGTTGTCTCGCACGACTCCCTTCGGGCGCGCGGTCGTGCCCGAGGTGTAGAGAACGTAGAGAGGGTCGGTCGCCTCCACTGCGACGCACTCGGCCGGTTGAGCGCTGCTCATGGCGTCCTCGTAGTTGATGTCTCGCCCCTCGGTGAGCGCGGCGGTCGCCTGCGGGCGCTGGAAGATCACGCAGCGCTCGGGCTTGTGGCTCGCTTGTTCGATGGCCTTGTCGAGCAATGGCTTGTACTCGATGACTCGGTTGCCTTCGATTCCGCATGAGGCCGAGACGATCACGCGCGGCTTGGCATCGTCGATGCGCACCGCGAGCTCGTGTGCCGCGAAGCCGCCGAACACGACCGAGTGGATGGCGCCGAGCCGCGCACAGGCGAGCATCGCGATGGCGGCCTCGGGCACCATCGGCATGTAGACGACCACGGTGTCGCCCTTGACCACGCCGAGGTCGGCCAGGGCGCCCGCGCAGCGAGCAACCTCGTCACGCAACTCTCGATAGGTATAGGTCCTCTGTGTCTCCGTGACGGCGCTGTCGTAGATCAAAGCCGGCTGGTCGCCGCGGCCCCCATCGACGTGCCGGTCCAGGGCGTTGTAGCAGGTGTTGAGCACGCCTCCTCGGAACCAGCGGTAGAAGGGGGCATCGGAGTCGTCGAGAATGCTGCGGGGTTGCTCGATCCAGTCGATGTCCTCGGCGGCGCGACCCCAGAACTCCTCCGGTGCGGTCATGCTCGTCCGGTAGGCCTCGTTGTAGGACCCCATTTGCGCACCTCCGGGTGGTCGTCTCCGTCGACTGGTACTTACCCCTCAGTTCTTACCCCTCAAATCACGGAAAGTGTCACAGACCCTATCTAGGGTCAGTTTATGGACATTCTAGTGATTGCAACACTCGCCCTCATCGCCGGCTCGGTTGCCGGTGTGCTCATCGCCCGCTCGCTTCGAGGGGACCCTCTTGCGTCGCCCGACGTCGAGGTCATGCGCGCCGAGGTGCGCGCCCTTGCGGACCGAGTTGCCTACGAGACCGGGGGCCTCGCGCAGCGGCTCGAGGGCATCGATTCGCGCATGACCCAGACGCAGCTGTCGAACTCGGACATGAAGCGGGACATCTTCGAGTCGCTCGGAGACCTTCGCAACGCGACCGGCGCGGTCGTCGAGCAGGCGCGCGAGTTCAACGTGCTGTCCGACTTGCTCAAGGCGCCCAAGGCGCGCGGTGGTCTCGGCGAGGCGATGCTCGGCGAGCTGCTGGGCCAGGTCTTGCCCCCCCAGGCCTTCTCACTGCAGCACCGCTTCGGCTCCGGAGCGACGGTCGACGCCGTGGTAAGAGCCGGGGGGCGACTGGTCTGCATCGACTCGAAGTTCCCACTGTCGAACTACAGGCTCATGTGCGAGACGACTAACGATGCCGAGCGCAACGCGGCGCGACGGGCGTTCGCGCGCGACGTCGCGAACCACATCACGGCGATCGCGAACCGCTACGTCGTACCGGACGAGGGCACGCTTGATTTCGCAGTGATGTACGTGCCCGCCGAGGGCGTCTACTCCGAGGTGCTCCAGATGCGTCACCGGAACGAAGAGCTGTTCGAGCTCGCCATCAAGAGCAAGGTCGTTCCGATGTCGCCGTTGACGCTGTACGGCTACCTGCAGACCGTGCTCTATGGACTGCGGTGCCTCAGCGTCGAGAAGGGGGCCGAGGACATCCTCAACGCGTGCGGGCGTTTGCAGCAGGACTTCACGCGTTTCGCGGAGGAGTACGAGACCCTCGGGGGCCACCTGCACCGCGCGCGCGGCAAGTACGAGGACGGCGCGCGCCGGCTCGATCGCTTCCGCGACAAACTCGACGCCATGGTCGAGGAGTCCGAAGACGACGACCTGAACCCGGACGAGGACCCCCGCCGGCGCCCGCCCCTCGAGGCGGTGAACGACTAACGCTCGGCGTCGCGCGCAGTCGCCCCCCACGCCGGGTTGGTTTCCGGATAGTCGGTGACCATGCGCGCTGAGCGCGCCTCCCGCCCCACAATCAACCGCCTCCCGCCCCACAATCAACCGCCCCCCGCCCCACAATCAACCGCCCCCCTGCCCCCTGCCTCGGCCACTAGCCCCGAACCTCCCGGCCCCCGCGCGCCCCCGGCGCTCCGATAGTCGGTGACCATGCGCGCTGAGCGCGCATCCTGGCCCACAATCACCCGCCTTCTCCGCTTTGCACCATCCGATCCGATCGATTTGTCCGGCGTTCAGGTTCACCGAGCGAGCCTCCCGACCGATAACAACCGTTGAAGCCGGCGGAACCCCTTACGGCGAGGCGGTGTTCCCCGCTAGATTGCTGCAAGGGTTGGTTAGGTTGGTCGATCGGAACCGGCATTCTCCAACGAAAGGGATTCTCCGTGCGTAAGCGCGTTTCTACTCGCATTACCGTGCTGCTCGCTGCGATGTTCGTCCTGGCGGCACTTGTTCCCGGAGTTGCCTCGCAGGCCTCGTCGCTGGACACGATCACAACGCAGAACCAGGGCGGCGTCGTGTTCACAGAGCTCGATCCCGATCGCAAGGCGATCCGGGCGGCGCTCACTCCCAAGGCGATGCGCGCGGCCGAACCACTCGACATGAACCTGAGCCTCTCGGAGGCGGAGGACCTGACGGACGGTGACTCGGCTGGGGGCTCGGGCCCCGTGGTGTCGGTTTCCCCCACGGATCCCGAGACGCTCGATGGTCCGGCGGTGAACCTGAACACCCTGCAGAGGGACGGCTCCGACTCGAAGACCTCGGCGAACGACATTCCCTTCACCAGGACCGAGGTCACCGACATGGCCTCCTTCCCGAATCGCACGCACGGAAAGCTCTTCATGCTCGAAGGCGGAGTTCCCTTTGCAGTGTGTTCGGGCACCGTGGTGAACTCGCAATTGAGAAACGTCGTGTGGACCGCGGGACACTGCGTTCACGAGGGCGAGGGCGGAAGCTTCTTCGAGGATTTTGCGTTCGTTCCCGGTTATCGCAACGGCAACGAGCCTCACGGAGTCTGGTTCGCGGAGAACGCGGTGACCACCAACGGCTGGATCTCCGAAGGCGACTTCGAGTTGGACGTCGCGGCGCTCGTCATGGAGCCGCTCGGGGGCGAGGAGATACTCGAGGCGGTGGGAGCGCGCGGCATCCGCTTCAACCAGAATCCCATCCAGTCCTATAAGGCTTTCGGTTACCCGGCGGCCCCTCCCTTCGACGGGGAGAAGATGTTCCGGTGTAACTCGGGCTCCGAACTGCTTTTGGGCACGGGAAACCTGAAGCCCATCGCCATCGGCTGCGATATGACGGGCGGCTCGAGCGGAGGTGGCTGGGTCGTGGGCGACCAGTTCGTGCAGTCGGTGGTCAGCTTCGGCATCATCAACGACCCAGACTTCGAGGACATCCTCTTCGGCCCGCAACTGCGCGCCACCGCTCTCGACGTCTACGAGTTCGTGGGCGGCGCACCGACCGGGCCTGGGCCCGACACAACCGCGCCGAAGATCACGAAGGTGAGCGACGCGCCCGACCCCTTCACCCCTCTCGGCAAGAAGAAGCGCAAGACGACCATCTCCTTCAAGATCAACGAAAGAGCGGTCGTGCCGTCAACCATCAAGGGCAAGTCCGGTAAGACGGTCTTCAAGATCCCGGCGGCCGAGCTAGCTGCGGGCTCCTATTTCTTCAAATGGAACGGGAGGCACTTCAAGACCGGCAAGGTCGTGAAGGCCGGCACTTACACCTACACGATCAAGGCCACCGATCTCGCCGGCAACTCGTCGAAGAAGTCCGGTAAGACCACGGTCAAACGCTAACGCCGGCGACCCTCACACTCAACCGGAGTCGGTGCTCACAAGGCGGTGCAGAGACTCCGGCAGACCTGGCCGATGATTGTCGGTCCTCATGCGCGCTCCGCGCGCATCCCGACCCACTATCAGCCGGTCCCGGATCCCGGCGCCCCCCGGGCCTCCGATTGTCGGTCCTCTTGCGCGCTCCGCGCGCATCCCGACCCACTATCAGCCGGTCCCGGATCCCGGCGCAGACCTGGCCTCCGATTGTCGGTCCTCTTGCGCGCTCCGCGCGCATCCCGACCCACTATCAACCCCGGTCCCTCACGGAGAGATGGCGGCGCGGGAGTCCTCGAAGTCGTTGTCCGTGAGTCTCGTAACGTCCGACCCGTCGCTGTTCATCGAAAAGAGATCGAAACCCTGCCCCTCGTCCCGGGAGAACAGGAGCGTCGCCCCGTCGGGCGACCACGCCGGATCTTTATCCTGAGCATCACCCTCCGTTACGGCTGTCGCCTCGCCCGTGGACAGTTCCAGGATGAGGATGTCGAGGTCGCCGCCGACATCCGAAGCGAACGCGATGAGGTCGTCGTCGATCGGAGAGAACATCGCGTCTATCTGGTTGGACCCGCCCTGCCCGTCGTCCGTGAGCACCGTCTCCTCGCCCCCTGATGCGTCGACGGTGGAGACGTCGAAATCACCATCGCGCTCGCTGTGGAACGAGATGCGCGCCCCGTCGCTTGACCACGACGGCTCGAAGTCGTCGAAGTCGTTGTTCGTCAGTTGCTTAAGTCTGCTTCCATCGGATCTCATCGTGAAGATCTCGAGGTCACCGTCGCGGTCGCTTGAGAACGCGATGCGCCGGCCATCCGGCGACCACGCTGGGTTGACTTCCCTTGTGGGGTTGTTGGTGAGGTTCGTTTTTTCGGAGCCGTCGGCGTTCATCACGAAGATCTCGAACTCCTCGTCGGGCTGGGCGGAGGTGAACGCGATCTGCGTACCGTCGGGCGACCACGACGGACCGCCGTCCGTGCCCTCGTTGTCGGTGAGCTTCGTGAGGTTGTCGCCCGAAGGCGACATCGTGAAAATGTCGAGGTTTCCGTCCTGCGCCGAGGAGAACGCAATCGTGCCGGGGCCCGTTCCCGGCTCGGTGTCCGAGGACGCGGTGTCCGACGAAGCACTCGGGTCATCGTCGGATCTCGTGAGCAGAAAGACGCCCGCGCCCAGCACGAGCACGAGCGCAGCGGCGGCCACGGGCCAGGCCCGGCGGCTGGGGCGGTCCGAAGGTGCGCGAGCCGGGCGCGACGGGCTGCGGCGGGGCCCCTCGGGAGGACCCGGCTCGCGCCGAGGCTCGAGCGCGAGCGGGGGCAAGGAGGAAACGGGCGCAGGCTTGCCCGGTTGGGCCGGCGGCACCACGGTCTCACCGGAGATGGGCTCACCCGGTTCGTGCGGCGGCACCACGGTTTCGCCAGACACGACCCCGCCCGGTTGGCGCGGCGGCACCACGGTCTCACCTGAGAGGGGCTCGCCGGGTACCACCGTCTCGCCCGACCCGGCCCCGCCCGGAACCGCCGTCTCGCCGGATCCGGCGTATCCCGTTGCCCCGGAGCCCAGGGCGGCTCGCAGTTCCGAGACCAAGTCGATGCAGGAGTCGTAGCGTTCTTCGACTTTCTTCGCCATCGCCCGGGCGAGCACGGCATCGACCGCTTCGGGCAACTCGGTGTTCATCGAGGACGCCGCCGGCACGGTCTCCATGAGGTGCGCGTACATCATGGCCGCGTCGGTGTCGCGCGCGAACGGCACGGTGCCCGTCAAGCACTCGAAGGCGACGCACCCGAGCGAGTAGATGTCCGAACGATGGTCGACGGCCTCCGACTTGAACTGCTCGGGGGAGGCGTAGAAGTAGGTGCCGAGAAAGAAGCCGGTCTTGGTTATGCGACTCGATGATTCAGCGTGCTTGGTGAGTCCGAAGTCGGTGAGGTAGACGGCGTCGACCTCGCCCCCGCTGAACGCAAGCAGCACGTTGGCGGGCTTGATGTCGCGATGGACGAGCCCCACCCGGTGCGCCGCCGTCAGGCCCCTGCCGATCTCGGCCACCAGATGCAGCGCGAGGTCGGGCGCGAGCGCGCCGCTTTGATCGATAAGACTCCGCAGATCCTTGCCTCGTACATAGCGCATGGCGATGAACAGAAGGCCTTCGATCTCGCCGACGTCGTAGACGGGTACGACGTTGGGATGCTCGAGATTTCCCGATGTACGTGACTCGCGCAGGAACCGACGCCTGAACTCGTCTTCTTGCGCAAGCTCGGGCGCGAGCACCTTCAGAGCCACCTTGCGCCCGAGGTTCTCCTGAACCGCGAGGTAGACGACCCCCATGCCCCCGCGCCCGATCACGGACTCGATTCGATAAGGACCGAGTGACGTGCCGAGCCGGGGGTCGGTACTCATTGTCTTCTTCTATCCGTTCGAGCGTCCCGGCGCCACCCATAACGCGCTTCTCGGCTCAGAGGCGGATCCGATCCAGGTAGTCGTCTGTGATCTCGACGAGGTCTGCGACCACCCGTCCGGCCTGATCGTAGCCGTCCTCGAGCAGCTTGTCCCTCAAGCCGGCAAGGGTGCAGGTCAGCAGCACCATCACGAGATCGCCGTCGGTGTCACCCCGCAGCTCGCCGTTCACGAGACGTCCTTTTGCATCACCTCGCGGTGCTTCTTCCAGTAGTGGCGGCGGACCGAGGCACCCGTGCTCCATCCCTTGGGGATGTGTATCGGCTTGTCGCACGCCTTGCAGCGCGGAAGCTTGCGCCTCGGCGCGGGCTTGTTCTTGTTACCGGCCATGTGCTACCTCCCATGGCCTCGGAAACGCGGCTTGACGATCGTATGGAGGGTCTGTGACAAGTGGGTCGAGCGCGGCCGAGCGAGACGGATCTCCGGAGGGCGCCGCAGGCCGCATGGACGGCAAGCCCGCGGTCGGGTATCCAAGGAGCATGAAAGCGATAGCGATCGACGGCTACGGACTCGACAACGTCTCTCTCACCCAGGTTCCGGCCCCCGAGCCCGCGCCCGGTGAGGTCGTGATCAGGCTCCGCGCGGCCGCTCTCAACCGGCTGGATCTGTGGACGCTGAGCGGCACTCTGAAGATCGAGCACAGCTTCCCGCACACGCTCGGAGCCGACGGCGCGGGAGAGGTCGAGTCGGTCGGCGAAGACGTTGAGGGCATCAAGCCCGGCATGCGGGTGATGATCAACCCGGCCCTACACTGCGACGCCTGTGAGTTCTGTCGGGCGGGGGAGCAGTCCCAATGCGTGAACTTCGCGATGCTCGGCGAGCACGTGCCGGGGACGCTCGCCGAGAGAGTGGTCCTTCCGGCGGGAAACGTCTTTCCCGCGCCCGAACACCTCTCGTTCACCGAGGTCGCGGCTCTGGGAACGACGGCCATCACCGCGTACCGCATGCTGTTCACGCGCGCCGCTCTCAGGCCGGGGGAGTGGGTCTTGATCACCGGAATCGGAGGAGGACTCGCGCAGTCGCTGTTCCAGTTCGCGCGCCCGCTTGCGGGGCGCGTGTTCGTAACCTCATCGGGCGACGGCAAGATCCAGCGCGCGCTCGACATGGGAGCCGATGCGGGCGTCAACTACAAAGCCGAAGACGTCGGCAAGGCAATTCGGAGCAGGACCGGAAAAAGAGGGGTGGACCTCGTCGCGGACTCGGCCGGAGGCCCCTCGCTCGACGGCGCTTTACGCGCGCTGCGAAAGGGCGGGCGCGTGGTCATCGCAGGAGCCGGCGCGGGGCCGAGGCCGGAGATCGACCTCAGGCGCGTGTTCTGGAATCAGCTCAGCATCATCGGCTCGACCATGGGAAGCGATGCCGACGTGGGGGACATGCTGCGCATGGTGGCGGGAACCGGCATCACGCCCGTGATCGACCGGGCCTTCACGCTGGACGAAGGCGTCAAGGCGCTCGAGTACCTCGACGGCGGCGAGCAGTTCGGCAAGGTGGTCGTCGACATTCCCTGACCGAAGCTCAACCACCGACCGCGTTGCGGACCGCGGCGGCGACGGCCTCGGTCGCAAGCACGCCGAGGACGTCGAGGTTCGTCGCCGGCTCGTCGCGCGGCGGAGCGGCGACCGCGAAGCAGACGTCACCGTCGTAGCGGGTGTGCGCGGGTCGCACCGAGGTCGTTATTCCGTCCGAGCCCCGGCCCGCGAGCCACTTGACCTCGCGCTTGTCGAGCGCTGCACGCGTTGCGACGACGGCAAGCACGGTATTCGTTGGCGCTGTCTCGCTCTGTAGGGTGCGCGGCGCACGCACTTCGCCGGAAGCGATCGAGGATCCGGCTATCGAGTTCCCGTCCGGCCCGACGACGTCTCCGACCGAGTTGACGACAGCAAGGGCGGCCACCCTCATTCCGTCGGACGACGCGTGACCGAGCCCGAGGCCCCCGCGCGCCGCTCCGTCAAAACTCGCCCACTTGCCCACCGTGGCTCCGGTTCCGGCCCCCACGGGACCGATGGCGATGCCGGTGGTGCGTGCGTCCTCGCAGGCGGCGCGTCCCTGGTCGGGTCCCGGGCGCACAGCGGCGCTTCCGACGCCGAGGTCGAAGATGACGGCCGCGGGAACGATGGGCACGCGCGCCACGCGTGTGTCATAACCGATGTCGCGCTCGGCGAGCCACGCCACCACTCCGTCGGCCGCGGCGAGACCGAATGCGCTGCCACCCGTAAGGAGCAGGGCGTGGACCTCGGTCAACCGCCGGTCGAGGTCGAGCAAGGTCAGCTCGCGCGAGCCCGGAGACGAACCGCGCACATCGCACGACGTGACGTTCCCCGGCGGTGGGAGCACGACGGTGCAGCCCGTGCGATTGTCCTCGTCGGTGAAGTGGCCGATCTTGAAGCCATCGAGCCACGCGATCATGTGCGCTTCACATCCACGGCGGGAGTCTAACGGCGAGGTCTTCGCCGAGCCCAGCGGCTCGGCACCGACCGATCCGCCACTTAGGATGCTGGGCCATGGAGTGTCCGTCGTGCGGCGCCGAAGTGCGCGATCCCGAAGCCGTGTTCTGCGCCCGCTGCGGGGCGTCGCTCGAAGCTGCGCGCCCGGCCGGCGACGACGCAACCACCCCGAGCCCGGCCCCCGGCGACCCGGCCGGCGACGACGCAACCACATCTCTCCCGCCGCCCGGCGACCCGGCCGACGACGCAACCACATCTGTCCCGCCGCCCGGCGACACGCCTGCCCCCTCGCCTCCACAGGCGGGCGACGAGCCCGCAGCCGGGCCGACGACGGCGCACCCGACGACCGAGCACCCGACCGCGGCGCCGCCCGCCGGACACGGCTACGACCCCGGCCCCCCTCCCGCGCCCCGGCCCACGAACACGCAGGGCCCTCCAGGCGAGGCCGCGCCGACCGGGCCCTACTGGGAGACCGCCCGGCAGGTCGAACCTCACGGCCCCGACGCGCCTCTTGGTCCCGACACCGGCGCGCAGCCCGGGCCCCCGCCCCAGGGCGGCACCACGCTCTCGGGGGCATCGGTTCCGGTGCGCGATTTCGCCCTCGCTCTGCAACGGGCGTTCGTATCGGGCGGCTGGACTCACGCACTCGGTGCCGCGGCCATCGGTTTCCTGACGCTCATGGGCGCCGGCGCGCTCATCGTCGGAGCGATCGCACTCGGCGCGGCCGAAGGCGGCGGATTAGGTCCGAACATCAACGCTCTCGACGTCCTCTCCCTGGCCGTGATCTTCGGGCTCTCGGTCATGGGAGTGAATCTGGCCATCGACTTCGAGGGGGGCCTTGATGTCGGCGGGGCGGAGTTCTCGATGGTGTGGCTCGGAGCACTGCTGGTGGTCGGATACGCACTGATTTGGGCTACGGCCCGTGCGGTGGCGCTGCGCCCCCCGCAGACGGCGCGCGCCCAGATGGTGCAGGGCGCCAAGATAGCCGTGCCCTTCGCCCTGTCGTGTCTGCTCGCCGCGCTGCTCTTCAAGCTGACCGAGGACGGGAGCACGTTTAGCGCCAGCGCCCCACAGGCGTTCACGTTCGGCTTGTTCTGGGGGGCTCTGTTCGGAGGCCTCGGAGGACTGCGCTCCGCCGGGTCGCTCCAACGGATGTGGGGTCGCGGTCTCGACCTGCTCAAGACGAAACGACGGTGGCTTTACGAAGGCGTCGCGGCGGGAGGCATCATGCTCGGGACAACCGCCCTTGCGGCCGCAGCGGCCTTTCTGGTCATCATCATCGTGGGCTTGGCGCGCGACGAAACTTTCGACGGGCTCACCGTT
Source organism: Actinomycetota bacterium (assembly GCA_030860505.1). Taxonomy (GTDB): domain Bacteria; phylum Actinomycetota; class CADDZG01; order CADDZG01; family WHSQ01; genus WHSV01. The sequence goes on along the minus strand of JALZIB010000028.1, from coordinate 19,689 downwards.
CGAGGCGTGATCACGGCGCTCGTGCTGTTGCTCCTCACGCTCCCGAACGTGCTGTCGGTTCTCGCATCGGTTGCGCTCGGCGCTCCGCTGGCCTCCGGTCTGAGCCGGGGCGAGAGTCTCTCGATCATCGGCCTCGGAGGCACGAGCCCGGGCGCGCCGTCTCTGTTGTTGTTGCTCGTTCCTCTGCTGTCGTGCCTGCTCGGCGGCTTCAGCGCGTATCGCCATTCGATCGACAGGGCCAGGGCGCTAGGCGTGCTGTCGACGGCCGCTCTCACCTATTCGGGGGCGCTCGCGCTGCTCTCTCTTGTCAATCACGTGACCTTCGACAGCGGTTTCGCGTTGGTCGACCGCGCCGGAAACGTCTCGACGAACTCTTTCGCGGTGCTGATGCTGGGGTTGATCTGGGCCGGTGCAGCTGGGGGCGCGGGCTGGAAGCTCGCCGAGTTGCAGGAGCCGAACACCCCTGCCTCTCGAGGGCCGCGGAGCGATGATGAGCCGGAGCACGGCTACGCGCCCCCAGGCTTCCGGCAACCCGGAGACGCGCCGGTCCAGCGAGATCCTCCGCCCCGACAGTGAAGCTGTTTCTTCAGCGCGCGGTCGGGCCGCTCGCCTGCAACTGTTACGTGGTCGGAGACGAGGCGACGCGTCACGCGCTGGTGATCGACCCCGGTGGTGACGCGGATGAACTCGCCGCCTTCATCAGACAAGAGGAGCTCGTCGTCACAGCGCTCGTTGCGACGCATGCTCACTTCGATCACATCATCGCTGCGGAACGACTGCGCGCGCTCACGGGTGCGCCGTTCATGTTGCACGATGCCGATCGACCGCTGCTTGACTGGATGCAGGAGTCGGGACGACTGTTCCTCGGTATCGAGCTGCCCCCACCGCCCGAGGTCGACACCGCCGCCACCGAGGGACAGCACCTCGTCGCGGGTTCACTCGAGCTCGAGGTGGTTCACACGCCGGGGCACTCTCCTGGATCGATTTCGCTCATTTCGTCCGAGGCCGTGTTCTCGGGCGACACTTTGTTCGCCGGCTCGATAGGGCGGACCGATCTTCCGGGAGGAGACGCGCGGGCCCTCGTCGGCGCGGTGCGTTCGAAGTTGTTTTCGCTCGACGAGTCGCTGCCCGTCTACCCGGGGCACGGGCCGACGACGACGCTGGCCGCGGAGCGCGCGCACAACCCGTTCGTCGGAGACGACGCGAGGTTCTGAGGCCCTACGCGGCGCGCGGCGCTGCGTATCTAGATGTAGGGATGGACCCCGGGGGCGGGAACTCCCGGATACCTCTCGACCTCGCGCTCCATCGTGACCTTCACCAGGTCCTCGCGCGAGCCGAGCGTTCGATCGGTTTCCCTGAACCCGAGCTTCGACAGCCGCTTGAGCTCGCCCGCGTAGGACTTCCTCATGTTGCCTCCGGGCGCGGTCAGGTAGACGTCGAGGGTGATCCTCTGGGTGATCTTCTTCTGTTTTCCATCAGCCATATCGCAGGCGATGCTAGCAGCCCACGTGACCCCTCAGAGCCAGTTGCGCCGTTTGAAGAAGAGATAGAGCCCCACCCCTAAGACGAGCATCAGTCCTAGGGCGAACCAGAATCCCGGAATCTCTCGGTCCGTAGGAAAGAGATGAAAGTTCATGCCGTACACGCTGGAGATGAGAGTAGGCACCGCAATGATGGCGGCCCACGCCGTGAGTTTCTTGGTCACTTCATTGAGGGCGCCGGCCTGCTCGGCCCGGCGAAGATCGAGGATCGCGTTCGTCAGGTTCTCGACGTCGCTGACCTGATCGTCTATTCGAAGCGCGTGACCCTTGACGTCGGTGAACATGGGAGTCAGCCGGTCATCCAGAAAAGCATTCCTCTCGTCGTCGAGAACATTCTCGATGAGCCGAATCGCAGGATGACCATAGCGTCGCAATCTCGAGATGCGTTGTTTCACGGAATAGATGCGCCTCTGCGTGCCACTGTCATTCACGAGGGTCATCCTGCTATGTACCGGCATGTCCAGGGATTCCAGTGTCAGTTCCTCGAGGTCCTCGATCTCCTGCTCCAGGTCCTCGGCGAGCCGCTGGTACTCATCGACCACGGTGTCGAGAATCGTGTAGAGCAACCAAGCCGATCCCGCTTGTTCGGCGGTCAGGTCGTGCCAGCGGCCCCGAGCCTCCTCCAACGTTCGGCTCGCGCCCCAGTGGATGACCAGGACGTAATGGTCGCCGACAAACATTGCGATCTGGGTCGGCTCGAGTTGGCCATCTTCATCGTCCAGTTGGTGCAGGACCATGAAGATGTGGTCGTCGAACATCTCGAGCCGAGGGCGCTGCCGTAGCGTGCGTGCGTCCTCAACCGCGTCCGGGCGGAGCGAGAACTCCTCGGCGATAGTGGCGACATCTTCATCACCCAGGTTCTTGACGTCGGCTTCCGCCCACACCAACTCACCTTGCTCGCGCAGATCGGAGATGTTGGATAGGTCCGTTACCTCCGACCAGCCCGTTTCGTCGCTATGGCAGATGGCTAAGAGCATCACCAGACGATAGTTGAGTTGCGGAGTTGGAATGGCTGCGACATCGCAGGAACGAAATCCATTTGAGTCCCATGTGGGGCAAACTGGGTGACACGGCGGCAACACGACTTCACCGATGAGAGGGGCACCGACGTGACGGACGGCTTTTCGCCATACAACGTGATCGCCACCTTCAGTGATCAAACGCAGGCGCGCGAGGCGGTCGCAGCACTGCACAACCAACACTTCGCCGACGAACAGATCTCCTTTTTGTCGCGCGATGCATCTGCGCGCGTCTCTCAGGAGGTCTCTCGCAACGAGGCAGAGGAACTGCCCGGCGAGGTCGCCGGGAGGTCGGCAAAAGGAGCGGCGGCCGGCGGTGCAGCGGGAGGAGTGGCCGGGCTCGTCGTGGGCGCAGCCGCCTTCGCCATTCCCGGAGTGGGTCCCGCGGTCGGCGCGGGAATCTGGGCCGCCGCCGGAATCGCAGGCGGCGCGAGCGCGGGAGCGACGGCCGGAGGAGTGGCCGGAGGCATCTCCAAGATGTGGGAGGAGCGTTACAAAGACGCGGTCACCGAGGGTTCGATCCTCATCGGGGTGCATCACGACGAAACCCGAGCCGTCGAGCTGGCGGCGGGAGTTCTTCAGCGCCAGGGGCCCGATCGCCTGGACTTCTTCGACTCCGAGGGTCAACCTCTCGGCGGCGACGACACCGAGTCGCCGCCGCGCGGCAAACGACCGGCTTCCGACGGCACCGAGTCGTCGTCACAGGACTAGCCCGTCCACCTGCAAAGATAGGTTTCCGATCACACCACCGAGCGCAGACCACAGGGGTTGAGCATCCATGTCCGAGTCCAAGCCGTACCTCGTAGCCGGTCGCTTCAAGTCGTCCGACGACACCTTCGAGGTCACCTCTCCTTATGACGGCGAAGTCGTGGCGACGGTCAGTCGTCCCGGCGAGGCCGATGTCGAGGCCTCAATCGCGGCGGCAGCCGAGGTCTTTGCGGCCAGCCGCAAGCTTCCCGTGCACGTGCGGGCCGAGGCGCTTGCGCACATCTCGAGGCGGCTCGACGAGCGTAGCGACGAAGTGGCCGAGACCATCGCCAGAGAGGGCGGCAAGCCGCTCAAGTGGGCGAAGGCGGAGGCGGCGCGCGCGGTCTCGACCTTCCGGTGGGCGGCCGAGACCATTCGCTCGGACAACGGCGAGATCATGCGGCTCGACACCGAGGCCTCGCTCGGCTCTCGTCTGGGGCTCATTCGCCGCTTTCCGCTCGGGCCCGTGCTCGCAATCACGCCGTTTAACTTTCCCGTCAATCTCGTGGCGCACAAGGTCGCCCCGGCCCTCGCCGTCGGTGCGCCCGTCGTCGTCAAACCCGCGAGCGCAACGCCGCTCGGCGCACTGTTGCTCGGTGAGCTCTTCGCCGAGACCGACTTGCCCGAGCAGATGATGTCGGTGCTTCCTGTGAGCGGAAGCGAGTCCGGCGCCCTCGTCAAAGACGATCGCTTCGCCAAGATCTCGTTTACCGGTTCGTCGGAGGTCGGCTGGAACATGCGCTCCGAGGCTCCAAAGAAAGCCATCACGCTCGAGCTCGGAGGCAACGCAGGCGTCATCGTTCACTCCGACGGAGACGTCACCAAGGCCGCCCAGCGCGTCGCCTACGGCGGCTACTACCAGGCGGGCCAGTCCTGCATCTCGGTGCAGCGCGTGCTCGTGCACAAAGACGTCGCGGAGCGGTTCAACGAGCTTCTGGTCACCGAGGTCAACAAGCTCAAAACGGGCGACCCCATGGACCCGGAGACCGACGTCGGTCCGGTCATCGATCACGATTCGCTCGAACGAATCTCGCAGTGGGTCGACGAGGCCGTGCAGTCGGGCGCAGAGATTCTCACCGGGGGCAAGCGCGAGGACCCCTTCTACGTTCCCACCGTTCTCGCCAACACGAGCTCGGACATGAAGGTGCGCTGCGAGGAGATCTTCGGGCCCGTCGTGACCGTAAGCACCTACGAAGATTTCGACGACGCGATCACCGAGATCAACAACTCCAACTACGGTTTGCAGGCGGGCGTCTTCACCACCGACATCAACAGGTTGATGACCGCGTGGCGCGACATCGAGGTCGGCGGGCTCATCGCCAACGACGTCGCCAGCTTCCGCGCGGATCAGATGCCCTACGGCGGCTCGAAGGACTCGGGGGCCGGCCGCGAGGGTCTGCGCTACGCCATGGAGGAGATGACCGAGCCGCGCATCATGGTCCTCTCGGAAGTCCCCCTGTAGGGGACCGTTGTGCGGCCGTTGCGGAAGGTCGCGTGGGCGTCGCCCGGCAGCATCGCAGGTCTCTTGCTCGCGCCCTTCTTCAGGCGCCGCAGCGTCGTACGCGGAGTCATGTTGTGTGAGGGCGCGGCGTGGCCGAGGAGGCTTGGCTTCCGCCATCGCGCCATGACGCTCGGACACGTGGTCGTCTGCGTCGACGACATCGACGAGGGCTGCTGGTCACACGAGTTGGTCCACGTCGATCAGTGGGAGCGCTGGGGGCCGGCCTTCCCGCCCGCCTATCTGGCCGCGACGCTCGCCGCGCTGCTGAGGCGCAAGCACTTCTACAGAGACAACCACTTCGAAGTCGAGGCGAGGCGACTCTCAGGCCACTGACCCAGCTCTGGCCGACCCGCCGCCCCGGGGCACCCCGCATCCGCACCTCGCACGCGCTCCGGCCCGGTCGGTGCTGCCGGGCCCGGTTCAGGTGCGGCGTGCGCACGGGTCGAGCTCCGGGCGCCGGATCGGGGTGAGTGCGGCGTTTGGGGCGCCCAGCAGCCGTTTGGCATCACTCACTAGGTCTGAGAGCCGGCGAGGGTGCGGGATGGGGTCAGGCGTGCGAGTGCCGCCCCCCGCCATACTCCGGCAACGGGGGTGAGTGCGGCGTAATGGGGCGCCCAGCAGCCGTTTGGCATCACTGACCGGGTCTGGACCGAGTCGGGACCGGGTCGAGCTCCGGCCGGACTCGGGTGAGTGCGGCGTGTGGGGCGCCTGCAGCGATTTGGCATCACCGACCGGTCTGGAGCGGTCGGACCGGGTCGGGCTTCGGCCAGCGAGGGTTCGGGACTCGAGCGGCCGCCGCTTAGCTTGCGCCTGAGTCGAAGGGCGGCACGCCGACGTTCTCCGGGCCCTTGCCCTGGAACTCGGCCCTGAAGGCGTCGATGTCGGCCTCCGAGAAACCCTCGCAGCGCTGCAGGGCGGTCCAGGCGGTCAGAATGATCTCGTTCGTGCCACTGAGGTTCTCGTTCGGGACGACCAGGACCGAGATCGCGTCGTCCCGGAGGAGTCCCTGGAGCGACGTGACCGTTTCCTCCGGAGCGTCGGGGGCGAAATGGATCACGATCTGGCCGTGCTCGAGGTTGTGGACGAGTTGCTCCGCCGGCGGTGCAGTCGAGAAGAAACCTGGGTCGGCCGGCCTCGCATAGTGGGGGCCGGACGTGGGTGGATCGGAGTTGTAGTCCTCGACCTCGGTGCCCTCGGCGACGTGCTCGTTGCCGGCGTCTTCGAAGTTCTCGATGGACCCGCAGACGGCGGCGGTGGGGGATGGTTGCGAGTCGCCCTCGTCCGTGTTGATCGTCGCGCTGGTCGAGCCGTCGCAGCCGGCGAGCAAGACAAGCATAAGGAGTCCGAGGGAGGTCTTCACGCGTGCGTTTCTAACAGACCCACAAGGTATCTAAATGCGGGGCGACGAATCTTGCCAAAATAGGCAGAGGCCTTGTCCAGGGCATCTCTCGGGCTCGCGGCCAACGCATTCTTCGAGTTGATCGACGTCGCACCCGATGGCACGAGGGTGACGGTCGACGACCAGACGATGCCGCGCTCGCTCGAAGGGGGCGAGTTCAAGTCGAGCTTCGACCTTCAGGGAGCTGGATGCTAAAGCCGGGCCACAAGCTCGAGCTTGAGATCACGACCGGGTCGTCGCAGTACTCGATCCCAAGGACGGGCCCCTACCAGGTCACCTTCGACAACGCGAGGGTGAAACATCCGCTTACCCCCTGCGGCCCACCGCCACCGAGTCGCCCCCTGACGAAGCCCAGAACCACTAGGACTGTCTAAGGTCGACGGCGAGGGCGCGGGTCGCGGCTTGAAGCAGAGCCGGCGCCACAGGAAAGACGGTGTCCGGCCGGCCCCCGGCGGCCCAGACCTCGTCGAAGTCCAGCAGGTCGGTGTCCATGAGCACCGGGATCTCGTGCGCGTGCCCGAACGGAGGCGTGGCGCCGATGGAGAAACCCGTCGCCGCCCTGGCCTCGTCCGCGTCGGCCTTCTCAAGACGCTCGACTCCCGCCGCCGCGGCCCCCTTGACGAGGTCGACTCGGTTGGCCCCAGAGACGAGCAGGAGCAACGGGCGTCCTTGTGCCTGGAAGATGAGCGACTTGACGATCTGTGCGACCTCGCAGCCGACGGCGCGGGCCGCGTCGGCCGCAGTCCGGGTTTCGGCGGGAAACGTGACCGGCCTGACCTCGATGTTCCTCGAGCGTCCGGCCTCGATCACGCGCAGCACCTTGGGATCGGTGGGTGTGATCTCGCTCGCGGTGGACATGACCACAAAGAGTAGCGAGCCTTCAGTGCGACGGCGGAGCCGGAACGAAAGAACGGCCCCCTGAGCAGGTGGGCCGTTCTTGTCTGGTCCGCCCGGCATGGTCGCGGGTCCAGGCCGGGCGTAAGAGCAGCGCTTTGGGCTGCTTCGGTTCTGGTTACTGGCATAAGGTGCCTACCCCCGCCGATTCAGGTCAAAACAGGCAACTTCAGAATATTTCGCAGCTGTCAGGAATTAGGAGGCAGAGAGCGTGAATCTCAGCGACAAGGTGTGCGTGGTCACCGGCGCATCGAGCGGGATCGGGCGTCGCACGGCCCTCGATCTCGCCGCCCGGGGGGCGCGCCTGTGTGTGGTCGCCCGCAGGCGGGAGCGGCTCGAGCAGTTGCTTGCCGAGTTGAGCGGCCCAGGCGCCGGCCACTCGCTGTTCGTCTGTGACGTGAGCGACCGAGATCAGGTGCGGAGACTCGCCGAGCACGTGGACGCCACCTACGGACGCTGCGATGTGCTCGTCAACAACGCGGGCTTCTCAGCCGGCGGGACCTTCGAGGGGCCGGACGACGTCGCCCGCTTCCAAGAGGTAATGGCCGTCAACTTCTACGGAACCGTGTACTGCTCGGCCGAGTTGTTGCCGCTGCTGCTTCGCTCGCGCCCGGCGAGCATCGTCAACGTCGGCTCGGTCGCCGGACGCTTCGGCCTCGGAGGCAACTCCTCTTACTGCGCGAGCAAGTTCGCAGTCGCCGGGTTCTCCGAATCGCTTCACCTCGACCTCGCGGGTCGCGGGGTGTGCGTGAGTCTCATCGAGCCGGGCTTGATCCCGACCGAGGGCTGGCCGCAGGCGGATTTCGTGGCTCATCCGATCATGAAGCACGCGCTCGGGACGGTCGAGGATGTTTCGGCGGCGGTCATCGATGCGATCACCAAGCGGAAGATGCAGCGCGTGGTGCCGCGCTGGTACCACCTCCTGCAGGTGCCGCGCGTGGTGACTCCACCGCTGTATCGCTGGGCCGCCGGGAAGATGGCGGGTGCCCGAAGTAGCCGGCGCGACGCGACCGCCCGAGAGGAGAGCCCGACATGAGGGCGTTCGTCACGGGCGGGACGGGGTTCATCGGCCGCCACCTCGTGAGCCGCCTGCGCGCCCGCGGCGACGACGTCGTCGCTCTGGTGCGTTCACCCGCACGAGCCGAGACGCTGCGGGAACTCGGCTGCGAGCTCGTCACCGGAGATCTTGACGATGCTGCGGTGATGCAAGAGGCCATGGAGGGATGCGACGCGGCCTTTCACGGCGCGGCCGTCTACAAGATCGGAGTCACTGAGGACGAGTGCAGAGACATGCACCGCACGAATGTCGACGGCACGGCTACCGTCTTCGAGGCATCCGCAGCCGCCGGGGTCGCTCGGGTCGTCTACGTCTCGACCGTCAACTGCTTCGGCGACACCTCCGGACGCGTGCTCGACGAGGAGGACGCGCGTCCGTCGGGTCGCTTTCTTTCTTGCTACGACGCCACGAAGTTTGGCGCCCACGAGATCGCCGCTCAACACATCGCCGGGGGAGCGCCGATCGTGGTCGTGCAACCCGGAAGCGTGTATGGACCCGGGGATCACTCGCAGGTCGGGCGCATGATCGCCGATACCGTCAAGGGCCGCACGAAACTCATGTTGTTCCCCGAGCTCGGGCTCACCCTGGTGCACGTCGAGGACGTCGCCGACGGTATCGTCGCCGCCCATGACAAGGGCCGCACGGGTCAGTCCTACGTTCTCGGCGGCCACATCGGCACGATGGGCGAGCTGGTACGCAGGGTCGCCGAACTGTCCGGGCGCAAGCCCCCGAAGCACTCGCTGCCTACATCGGTCGTGCGCGCCTCGCTGCCGCTCGCGCCGCTGATCTCGAGAGCAATGGGACTGCCGTCAAACTTACGCGAGCTCGTCACGGCGTCGGACGGCGTCACCTACTGGGCGCGCGATGACAAGGCGAGACTGGAACTCGGCTACGCGCCGCGCGACCTCGACACGGGGTTGCGCCAGACGCTGCAAGATCGCTAGCGACTCGGCGAAACCCCGCCGGTCGAGGTCGTCGGAGTACGCACAACAAGGTACTCGCGTGGCAATCCCTGGGGGAGAAAAGCGACAATGTTTACGTTGGTGTCTTTTCGATCCACACGAAGGCGCGGTCACGATCGTGTCCGAGTGCGTAACGACGATGAATGGCAGTGGCTGTCGGATAGGCGTCGCGCAGCAGGCCCTCGTCTGAGATCTGGTGGAAGTTGTAGGCGTAGCCGTGCTCGGTCACGTCGACCAGCGCGTAGCCGAAGGGATAGTCCCTGGGGATCGCCACCTCGGTGACGGGCACTCGTCCAAAGCGCCCCGAGACCTTGTTGCGATGCGTGTGGCCGGCGAAGATGCCCCAGACGTTGCCCGACTCGCTCAGCGCATGCAAGCGACCGGAGTCCGCGTCCCGCAGGCCGAACACGATCGGGGGAAAGCTCGTGAACGGCTGAGTGGGATGGTGCAAGAAGACGAATGCGGGCGGCGCGCCGCGGTCGGCGACCTCGGCAATGATGTCGTGCTGCGGGGTCGTGAGCGCTCCCCGCACGATCGCGCCGCCGTTGCCGCTCAGGAACTGACCGGTGACGAGACTGTAGGGCGCGAACGGCGACGCGACCTCCTCGGCGGAATCAAGAAGAACGAAGCGGTGGCCGCGCTGCTCGAGCATGAGACCGTCGGCGCGCCGTCCGAAGTGCTTGGCGAAGAGCGCGCGCCCGGCGAGAGTCTCGTCGTCGGTTGAGTACATGTCGTGGTTGCCGACGATGACCTCCCAGGGCATCGTCAGTTCATCGATGACTCTCCTTGCGAGCGCGAACTCACCGGGGTTGCCGTGGTCGGTGATGTCTCCGAGCTGGATGGTGAGCTCGGCCCCCGAGTTGTTGATGTCGTTGATGGCCGCTCGGACCATGGTCTCGCCGGCGGGGGAGCCGATGTGCATGTCGCCGAGGATGGCGAAGCGCCAGAGAACCTCCCCCGGCGCTTCGGCCGGCGGCGTGCTCACCGGTTCGAACGGCGGCGGCGGGGGCGGGGCCGGCTCGGTCAGGAAACGCTTGTCGTCTTCGTGCAGCTCCTTTAGGCGCACGGCGCCCTCGCTCAGCAGGTCGCTCGCGTGCGCCGCGACCCAGTCCCCGAGCCGGGCGACGAACCAGTCGGCCAGGGGAGCGGCGCCGGCTCCCTCACCGACGACGCCGGTGATCCACGCGGCGTGACCGTCGGCCACAGACGGGTCGGTCCCGACGCCTCTGTTTGCCAGCTCCACCTCGAAGATGCCGGCGGCCTCGGTGGCGTTGAGCGCCGGTTGCCCGAAGCGTGTCTCGTCGCCAGACCAGCGTTCGTAGACCAGTGCTCGAGCCGTCTCGATGACCCAGCCGGACCGCATGAGGTCGGTCACCACGTCCTGGATCGGGTCTCTGCTCATGAGCGGACAATATGACGGGCGGGATGCTGCGCGCGCAGGCTTAGAATCTCGGGCGTGTCCGCGACCGAGCGCGCCAAGGGCCGCACCGACTGGGATCGTTACTTCCTCAATCTGGCGAGGGAGACGGCGACGCGCTCGAACTGCGTGCGCCGCCAGCACGGCGCGGTGATCGTCAAGAAAAGGCGCATCCGCTCGACCGGGTACAACGGCCCGCCGTCGGGTCATCCCCATTGCAGCGAGGGGGCTTGTCCGCGCGCGCAGTCGGAGACGCCGAGCGGCTGGGGGCACGACAACTGCATCGCGATCCATGCCGAGGCGAATGCGATTCTGTACTCCTCGCCCGAAGAGCGCGACGGCGCCACGATCTATATCACCGGCGTCCCCTGCTTCGGCTGCGCGAAGTTCATCGCGAACTCGGGGATCCAGGAGGTCGTCGCCGAGGGCGAGACCTACAGCGAGTGGGACAACGTGAGGGACTTCCTGCTGAACTCGAGCGTGCGCGTCAGGCTGCTCTGAGCGGCACACCTTCGTCTTCTTGCAATGGGCATAACTGAAGGCGGGCTGTCTTCAGTGGTTGAGATCGTCCTTTTCTGCGGTTGTGGAGACCTGAGTACCTTGCTCCTAGATCGGTTCTGAGCGTCCGTTCATTCCGGAAGCTTGAGCTTTGGATTGCTTGGGCGAATCAGATTTGTCATGGATGTCCAGAAGGCGGTATGGGCTACCGCTGGCTCGTAGGATGGACGTGGCAGAACGATCCGCTGTCTAGGGTCCGGCACCGCTACTAGCCACATGCCGGTCATCGTGCTAGTAGCGGTCGGTGCGTGCGCAGCAGCGCAAAGTCTGGCGTTGGGCATTAGAGGAGGTCGGCGGCCGTGACCGCCCACGGTCAGGTTGCTTTTACCGGCTTGATCGCCTCGATGAGGGTTGCGAAACGCCGGCCTCGGACGGAGCGCAGAGCCAGTCCCACGCCGGTAAGGGCTTCAATCAGCTCTCGGCGCGACCTCAGCACCGTTGGGAGGCGTCGCCCCACGCCGGCCGGAAGCAGCGCGGCGACCGGCATCGTGATGACCGACGTGTAGAGCGTCGCTCCCGGGGCCAGGACACGCGCCAGCTCGCTCAGTGTTTGCTCGAGACCGGGGATCACCTGCAGCCCGTTCGTGCACAGGATCGCTCCGAAGCTTCCGTCGGCAAAGGGAAGGTGGTGCGCGTCCGACCGTACCGCGACGAGGTTGTTCAGGCCAGCGGCAAGTCCCTCGCGACGCGCGCGCGCGACCATGCCCGCTGCGATGTCCGCGCCGACCATGAGACCTTGGTGCTGAGCGGCTGCGGCGAGGGTGAAGAATCCGGTTCCGATTGGCATGTCGAGAATCGGTCTGCTCTTCGCCGTCTCGACTGCGCGCCGTCCATGCCCGAGCACGAGTTCGTTGAGGTCCCCGCCCAAAAGCGGGAACGAGCCTCGCACCACGAGGGGTTCATAGACACGGTCGGCCGACCACGAGTAGACGTTGCCGATGGCGCGTTTCAGCGATTCGCGCGGCCGGCTCACCCCCGGTTCCAGCCGGCCGCTTCGACGAGCGCTTCGTACGTGCACTCCGACGGGTCCTTGTCCGCGCGCAGGCCCTTGAACGACGGCGCGCGCAGACGAAGACCGGTGGTCAGCTCCCTGAACTCAACCGCTGCGACCAGAGCGGGCTCGCACCACCTCGCATGTCGCAAGGCCTTGCCGAAGCGGCTCGGAGGAAGCCCAGTCGGATCCTCGACGAAGGGGCACTGCTCGCTCTCGTGCGCCTTCAGTTGCGGGAGCAACTGCGCGAGCGCGCGGTCTGAGAAGCCGGTGCCCACCGCTCCGATGAAGCGCAACCCGTCGTCGTCGTAGATGCCGGCGAGCAGCGCGCCGAAGGACACCGACCTGGCCCCCTCGCCCGGCGACCACCCGCCGACGACGACGTCGACGTCTGAGGTGACCTTGATCTTGAGCCACTCCTTGCTGCGCTTACCCACCCGGTAGGGCGAGCCGAGCTTTTTGGCCACTATGCCCTCGAGGCTCTGGGCGCGCGCTGCGTCGGACAGAGCGATGCCCTCGCCGGCGACGGCCTGCGAGATCTGCACCTTCGCGTTGGGCACGACGAGCTCCTCGAGGATGGCTCGTCTTCGCTCGAGGGGCTCCGTGACGAGTGAACGACCGTCGAGATAGAGGACGTCGAAGGCGATGTACGACACCGGGATCGTCTTCATCGCCGCCGCGATCTGCTGGGTGTTTTGCAGATTGATGCGGCTCTGCAGCTTCTCGAAGCTCGGGCGTCCTCTCTCGAAGGCGACGACCTCGCCGTCGACGATGGCGTCGAGCGCGACGAGTTGCTCGTGCAGCTTGTGCAGCTCGGGGTACTGCACGGTCATGTTCTTGCCACTGCGCGACACGAGCATCGTCTCCCGTTCGCATACCGCAAGCGCGCGCACCCCGTCCCACTTCGGCTCGAACAACCAGGCGTCGTCGTCGAACGCCTCGCGCTCGAGCGTCGCCATCATCGGTACGAGATCGGGCGGATCGTCGCGCGCCGGCGAGTAGCTCTCGCGGAAGAACACGAGCCATTCGTTCTTCTTCTGGCCACCGGCGGCGGCGTTTTTGTCGGGCAGGATCATGTGCCACTCGCCATCGAGCCGTTTGCCGCGCAGCCGGAAGGTGAGCTTGCCCGGTTCCTGCTCGAGGAGCTCGTACGTGCCCGAGTCGAAGATGCGGACCTCGCCCGCGCCGTAGTTGCCCTCGGGGATCGTTCCCGAGAAACCGCCGTAGTCGAAAGGATGATCCTCGACGTGCACGGCCAAATGCGGCTTGCCCTTGGCGAGCGGAAGATTCTTGGGGACGGCCCACGAGGCGAGCACGGGCGTGGCCCCGTTGAACATCTCGAGTCGCAGATCGAAGTGCAGGCGCGTGGCGTGGTGCTGGTGGATCATGAAGGAGCCACCTGATCGCGCCGCCGTGACGTCGATGTTGCCGGTCGTGCTCGCGCCTGGCTCGGGCGTAGCGTCGAAGGAACGCTTGTCCTCGTAGTCGCGCTCCTCCTCGGACATCGCGCTTAGCCCCGGGTCTCTGCGGTGAGCCACTGCGCCAGCCCGACGCCGCCGTAGAGGTCTGTTGTGGGAATGCCCTCGTGCTTCGAGAAGGCGAAGACGTCGCGTTCCTGCGACTCGCGCCTTAGCAGCTCGAGCCATCCGGCCCTGGCTTCGGGCGAGTAGCGCTCGGTCCTCAGCCGCACGTACGCGAGGGGGCCGGGTGGCAGCGACTCGGGCACGTCCCCGTCCGTGTTGGAGATGCACACCGTGCCTCCGGCGGCGGCGATCGTCTCGGCGACCCCGTCCTCGGCCCACGACTCGTGGCGGAACTCGAGCACCGGGCGCGTCTCCTCGGGGAGAGCGTCGAGCAGCGCGACGAGCGCGTCGTCATCTCTTTGCCGGTGGGGCGGGAACTGGAATAACACCGCGCCGAGCCGGGGGCCGAGCCCGTCGACCGACTTTACGAAGTCGTTCAAGAACTTCAGCCGGCCCTCGTCCGGGGCGAGCGATCTCGAGTGCGTGAGGCCGCGGTGCGCCTTCGTCGTGAAGCGGAACGACTCCGGCGTGTTGGCCGACCATTTCTCGAACGTCGCAGGCGACTGCATCCGGTAGAAGGTCGCGTTGATCTCACACGCGCTCAGAGCGGACGAATAGTGCTCGAGCCACAGCCTCTGAGGCAGATCGGCCGGATAGAAGTCCGGCTTCCACTCCCTGTATGCCCAACCCGAGGTGCCGACGAAGAGCTGTCCCATGACGCCGAGCCTACGAGGTCTCGAGGTGGCGCAGCGGCGCCTCCGTCATTTGTGGGTGGTGGTACGCGCCCAGCGCGCACCACGACCGAGAATCACAGACCGGAGCCTCGACCGTTAGCGGCCCCCGACTACGCGCGCGTCGACCCATACCAGGCGATGGTCCGAGCTCGGGAACGGGAAGGTCCCGGTGAGGCGGAAGAGCGGATCGTCGGTCGTCGGCCAGAACACCTCGGCGTCGAGCAGCTTCAAGGTCTTGGACGGAAGCACGTAGTCGACCCGCAGGTTTCCCGGCGCGCCGTCGGCGAAGTCGGCCGTGTCGAAGGCGGGATCGCCCTCGTGGGTCTCGTTGGCTCCGCCCTGGAGCTCGGCGGCCTCGACGCCTCCCTCGCTCGACGGGGTCAGCTTGGTGTTGACCCTCGGGTGCTCGAGCAGAAGCTGGGCCGAGCCCTCGATGCTGTCGCCGTCGAACGGGTCCGAGTTCTGATCGCCCGCAATGACGAAGCGCGCGCTCGGGTGCAGACCGCCTCGGCCCCCGTCGTCGTCGTAGATGTAGCGGCTGCGATGCCCCGGCGAGATGTAGTCGGCCCAGAAGCGGATCTCGTCGTGGTTGCGACGGCCGTTGCGGTCCTCGGGCCCGTCGAATACGGGCGGGGTCGGGTGACTGACGAGGAAGTGAACCTGGGAGCGGCCCACCTTCACGGGGACGTCCCAGTGGCTCTTGGACGACAGCCGCACGACCTCGAGTTCCTCGTCCGAGTACCAGTCGTCCGGCTCGGGTGTGCCGAGATCGTCGGGCAGCAGCGCGCCGGGCATGTCCGCCCACAAGAAGTTCTGGAAGGTGCGGACCTGCCGCTTGGCGATGGGGTGACGGCTCAGCACCAGCATGCCGAACTGACCCTCGAAGAACCCGAAGCCGAAGGCGTCGTCGGGCCCACCCACGCTGCCGTCGTTGTTGAGGTCGAAGCCCGACTGGATCCCGGTGTTGCTGGGGGCCTGGAAGGAGTGCCTGTAGGTGATCGGCCGCGCTCCGTTGTGTCCGACCGAGAGGTAGTTGTCCTGGAACAGCTCGGCCGCCTCGCCGCCGGGGTCGTAGTCGAACTCGTTGATCAGCAAGACGTCGGGGCGCGTGCGTTGGATGATCTCGGCCACGGCCCGCGCCTGCGCGTTGTCCGGCGTCGAGAGGTCCTCGACAAGCCGTCCCTCGGAGCTGCGGTTAAGCGATGCATTGAAGGTGGCGAACCGAACGGTATCGCCGGCCTTCGCCTTGTGGGGGTGTCGATCGTTTCGCATCGGCCGCGCGCCGGCGTCCGAGAGCCCGAGCATGAGCAGCAGCGTCGCGACGGCGGCCGCAACGATCTTCATCCCTGGTCGTATGGCAATGGTCATCTGAGGTTCCTCCCCTGGTTCGCCTGGGCCGGTCCCGCCGGCGCTCCGAGACTACCTGCGGCGCACTCGGGCCGCGTGCCCGCCCCGCGAACTTGACGTGGCGAAAAACGCGTCGGCGTGGGCCTGAGCCGCGTTCAGCGCGCATGACCACCCAGAATCGCTTCCGGAACCGCCCCGAACGTCCCCGCCCGGCGCGGCTCAGCGGTCGCGGCGGACCACTCGAGCCTTGCGAGGCTTGGCGTCGATGGTCGACAGCGCCTCGGTCAAGGACTGACCCGGCCCCTCGGCGACGGGCAGGAAGGGATCGCCCACCTCGGCCGCGCGCGGCCAGATCGTCTCGATCGTGAAGTCACTCGGGTGCACGTCTGCGATCTCGTCCCAGCGCAACGGCGTCGACACGGTCGCGCCCGGCTCGGGCCTGACCGAGTAGGCGGCCGCGATGTTCGCGCCGGAGCGGTTCATGTTGACGTCGAGAAAGACCTTGCCGGTCCGATTGCGGACCTCCCATTCGAGCGTCGTCGTGTCGGGATCGACCGTGTGCACCATGTCGGAGATCGTGCCGACGAAGCCCCTGACCTCGTCGAAGCCGAGTGTGCAGTCGAGCGGAACCATGATCTGCATGCCGGTCGCTCCCGAGGTCTTCGGGTATGCGTCGATGCTGAGTTGATCGAGCACGACCTTGATCAGACCGGCGACGTGAGCGACCTCCGCCCACCCGGCGGGCTCGAAGGGATCGAGGTCGAAGAAGGCGTAGCTCGGGTGCTGCTGGTCGGTTCCCTTCGCGTGCAGCGGATGGAACTCGATGCACCCGAGGTTGGCCATCCACAGCATGTGCGCGACGTCGGCGACGGCCAGGAAGTTGATCGTGCGCTGTGTGTCCCCGGAGTAGACGGGAATGGTCGGCATCCACTCGGGCGCATGGCTCGGAGCGTTCTTCTCGTAGAAGAAGTCGCCGGTGATTCCGTTCGGCATGCGCTTCATGGTGAGCGGACGGTCGACGAGGTGAGGCAGCATCAGAGGCGAGATGTTGAAGTAGTAGGTGATCAGGTCTGCTTTGTTGTAGCCCTCGACGGGCCAGAAGACCTTGGACAGATTGGAGAGCCGCAGCTCGCGCTCGCCGGCGCGCGCGACCCAGTGATCGCGCCGCTTCACGACCGGAAGATCGACGGGAAAACCGACGGTCGTGTGTGAGCTCATCAACCAGGCGCCGGCTGCGGGATCATTTTGACTTGTCGGTGGTGCCGATGATGAAGGTCTGTTCCGGTTCGTCGACGTTCTCGCTGCGTCGCTCGCGCCGAGGTCTCTTGCGCGCAGTGATGGCGTCGAACGTGAAGAGCGCGGCCAGCGCGCCACCGAGGGGTCCCGCGGCGTACAAGAGGAGGTCGCCCCAGGGAATCGAGCCCGCATCAAAGGGTAGCGACGCAACCAGGGGGCCGAGGCTCCGCGCGAAGTTGGCCGAGCCTCCGGTCAGCGGCGCGGTCACGAGCAGCGCGCCACCGACGGCGACTCCGACGAGCGCGCCGGACCACGGCGGCGGGTCGTTGCGGGAGTTGCGGAACTGGAGCGAGAGCGCGGCGAGCATCCACACGAAGGCGGCGGTCGCCTCGGCCGCGAGCGCCTGCCATTGCGATACACCGCCGGCAAGAACGGGAGCGCCGAGCAAGACTCCGGCCGAGCCGAGCGCAACGCCGTCGACTCCGAAGAGCGCCGCGATCAAGAACCCACCGGCGACACCCCCGAGGCACTGCGCCGCGACGTAGGGAGCAACCTCACTCCAGCCAAAGCGATGCCCGGCCGCGAGCGCCACCGTCACGGCCGGGTTGAAGTGCCCGCCGGACAGCGGCCCGAAGGCGGGGACGATGACGGCGAGCGCGGCGAGCGCGGCCAGCGCGACGGTGACGAGGTCCGCGTTCGAGGTAGCGAGCATGCTTTCGAAGAAGTCGATCTGTGGGCCGGCCACCCCGAAGCCCTCGATGCTGGCGAGGCGGCGAGCCTCGGCCAGCAACAGTGCACAGGCCGCGCCGGAGACGAGCGCGACGAACAAGAGCGCGCCGAGAAACTCCGCCCCCAACCTGCGCGTCAAGGGGGACCGCGCGCGGTGTGCGCCGGGCCCGTCCTCGGACCTCGTTTCGCTCGGGGGCTCCGTCACTCCTCCTTGTCCGCTCCCTGCGACGCTTTGGCGCGAATCTCCTCGAGGATCGGAGCGTTGAGAAGCGTGGTGACGTCACCGAGTTCCCGCTTCTCGGCGACGTCGCGCAGCAACCTGCGCATGATCTTGCCCGAGCGTGTCTTGGGGAGGTCGTCCGTGAAGATAATCGACTGCGGGCGCGCGATCTTGCCGATCACTTGGGCGACGTGCGCGCGCAGCTCCGTGGCGAGGTCGTCGTCGCCCGTGACGTCTCCCCTCGGGGTCACGAACGCGACGATCGCCTCACCCTCACGCGGGTCCTTGCGGCCCACACACGCGGCCTCTGCGACGCTGTGGTGGTCGACCAGCGCGCTCTCGACCTCGTAGGTCGAGAGCCGGTGACCCGCGATATTCATCACGTCGTCGACACGGCCCAGCAGCCAGAAATAGCCGTCCTCGTCGAGCTTGGCCCCGTCGCCGGGAAAGTAGACCTCGTCGCCGAAACGGCCGAAATAGGTCTCGCGATAGCGCTCGTCGTCGCCGAAGATCGTGCGCAACATCGCGGGGAACGGGCGCGTCAGAACGAGGTAGCCGCCTCCGCCTCGGCCCACGGATTTACCTTGCTCGTCGACGACGTCTGCAAACACGCCGGGATAGGGCTTGGTCGCGCTGCCCGGCTTGAGCGTCGTGATGCCGGGCAGGGGAGTGATCGCAATGGCGCCGGTCTCGGTCTGCCACCAGGTGTCGACGACCGGCGTGGTGCCCCCGCCGATGAACTCCTGGTACCAGATCCAGGCCTCGGGGTTGATGGGCTCGCCGACCGATCCCAGTAGCCGCAACGACGACAGGTCGTGGCTCTGCGGATAGTCGGTGCCCCATTTCATGAAGGTGCGAATGGCGGTCGGCGCGCAGTACAGGATCGTGACCCCGAGGTCCTCGACGATTCGCCACCAGCGGTCCTTGTCGGGCCAGTCGGGAGCGCCCTCGTAGAGAACCGAGGTGCAGCCGTTGGCGAGGGGGCCGTAGACGATGTAGCTGTGGCCGGTGACCCAGCCGATGTCGGCCGCGCACCAATAGACGTCGGTCTCGGGCTTGATGTCGAAGATCGCCCTGTGCGTCGACGACACGCCCGTCAGATAGCCGCCGGTCGTGTGCACGATTCCCTTCGGCTTGCCCGTGGTGCCCGAGGTGTAGAGGACATAGAGCATGTCCTCGGCGTCCATCGGCTCGGCCTCGCACTCGGACGAGGCCTGGGGCACGACGTCGCCGTAGATGACGTCGCGACCCTCGACGAGGTCGACGTCCTCGCCGGTGCGACGCACCATGAGCACCTTTTCGATCGATGGCGTCTCTCTTAGAGCCTCGTCCGCGCTCTGCTTCAGGGCCACGACCTGGCCGCGCCGGTAACCACCGTCGGCGGTCACCAGGACCTTGCACTCGGCGTCGTTGATGCGCTCGCGCAACGACTCGGCAGAGAACCCGCCGAACACGACGGAGTGCGCCGCGCCGAGACGGGCGCAGGCGAGCATTGCGGCCGGGAGCTCGGGAATCATCGGCATGTAGATGGCGACCCGGTCGCCCTTGGTGACCCCGAGGTCCTTGAGCACGTTGGCGAGGCGGCAGACCTCCTCGTGTAGATCCTTGTAGGTGATGGTGCGGCGCTCGTCGTCGGGCTCGCCGATCCAGTGGTACGCAACCCGGTCGGGCACCGCGCGCGCGTGGCGGTCGAGGCAGTTGTGCGCGGCGTTGAGCTTCCCGCCGAGGAACCACTTGTGGTGCGGGGCATCCCAGTCCAGCACCGTGTCCCACTTTTGAAACCAGTCGAGACGCTCGGCCTGGCTCGCCCACCA
>JALZIB010000021.1 GCA_030860505.1 Actinomycetota bacterium | reverse complement strand
CGGCGAGAGGAGATCGGGATCATGAAGTTGGTCGGCGCGACCAACTGGTTCATCCGGATCCCGTTCTTGCTCGAGGGCCTGTTCGCGGCATTCGTCGGCGCGATCATCGCGAGTCTCGTAGTGGTGGGGGCTCAGTGGGCCGTGTTCGACAACCTTGGCGAGCAGATCGCCTTTCTCGGACCGGTCTTCAGCTTCTCCACGGGAGAGATCCTCTCCGTGCTCGGCATCCTCTTCGGGGTCGGCTGCATGATCGGACTCGTGGGCTCGGGAATGGCGCTGCGCCGTTTCCTGGAGGCGTGAAGCAACGGGACACGGCGCTCAAGGCCGGGGTGGGGGGGGTCGATTCAACAGATGTGAAATTCCCCCTTATCGTAAGTACTGTGGTTACTGTTGAAGCTGTCAACGCTGCAGCTTCCCAACTGATATGAGACGCGGACCTAGAACTTTGAAGCAGGGACTGTGAAGCACCAAGCCTTCCGACTCGCGGGCGTCGTGGCGACGCTCGTGCTCTGTCTCGCGTCCGTTTCTCTGCCCGCAACCGCCGGGCCAGAGGACCGCCTCGACGCCATCGAGAAGCGGCGCGAGAGGATCGAAAGGGATCTCGAGGACACCGGTAAGAAGACCGAGACGCTCAAGGGGACCATCTCGGTGCTCGACACCGAGGCCGAGGACCTCCAGTCCGGGCTCGACGAGCTGAATGCCGAGATCTCCGAGCTCGACGGCCGCATCGGCGAGGTCCAGGCTGAGCTCGAGTTGGCCCAGCAGAGGTTCACGAGTCTGACCGAGGAGCTGCTCGGCATCCAGGACGACCTGGTCGAGAGCACCGACTCGTTGACGGAACGCGCCATTGAGACCTACAAGGCCGGGCCCGCCGCCTATGTAGAGGGGATCCTGTCGTCCGACAGCTTTGCCGACCTGTCCGACCGTTACGAGTACTACGAGGCCACGGTCGAGCTCGACAGCGAGCTCGTAACGGAGATCGAGCGCCTCAACGAGGAGACCGACGCGCGCCGCGAGCAGGTCGCCGAGGAGAAGGAGCGCATAGCCGAGGCGAAGCTCGTGCTCGAGAAGGACCGCTCCGATCTCGCCGCCGTTCAGGTCGAGAAGGAGGCTCTGCTCGGCGTTCAGAACTCGCTCATCGCCGAGAAGGAGGACGTCCTCCGGGGCCAGCTCGCAAAGAAGTCGGAGCTGGAGGAGGTCGTCCAACAGCTCGACCAGGACAGCCAGGAGATCGAGAACCTGCTCGCCCAGGCGGCCAAGGAGGCCGCCGAGGAGGCCGCCGCTCCCGGTGGGGGAGGCGGAGGCCCGGCTCCCGCACCACCCGCACCCGCTCCGACCAACACCGGAGGACAGTTCACATGGCCGGCTTCCGGTCCCGTGACCTCTCCGTACGGATATCGCACGCACCCGATCTTCGGTGACGCCCGGCTGCACACGGGCATCGACATCGGAGCGGGCTACGGCTCCCCGGTCTACGCAGCAACCGAGGGCACGGTCGTGTTCGCCGGCTCGATGAGCGGTTACGGCAACGCCATCGTGGTCGATCACGGCGGCGGGGTGGCGACGACCTACAACCACCTCTCCGGGTTCAGCACGAGTCAGGGCGCGACCGTCGGCCGGGGTCAGACGATCGGGAGCGTCGGCTGCACCGGATACTGCACGGGCCCCCACCTCCACTTCGAGGTCCGGATCGGTGGCTCGCCCGTCGATCCCATGCCCTACCTCCAGTAGGGCGAAGACGCCTTACCCTAGGGACCCTATGGAACGCTGGCAGAAGATCCTCATTGCGGTGCTATCGGCTGCGGTCGTTGCCCTCGGCGCGTTCTCTTTCGGCTATTCGGTGGCCGGCGGACGCGACCGGATCTTCGTCGGGGACGGCAGCGGTGGCGGCGATCTCTCGCTGATCGAGGACGTCTACGGGAAGATCAAGTCCGAGTCCGTCGATCCGCCCAGCGACGAGGAGCTCGTGCGCGGGGCGGTCAAGGGCATGGCCAAGACCGTCAAGTCATCGGGCGACGACTTCGCGCTCTTCTACTCGCCCAAGGCGTACCGCTCCTTCCAAGAGGTCACCACCGGGCAGTTCTCCGGTATCGGAGTGTGGCTGAAGGACCGTGAGGGCCGTCTGGAGATCGTGTCCGTGATCCCATCGACCCCCGCGCAGCGCGCCGGCCTGCAGAGTGGCGACGTCATCGACGCCATCGACGGCGAGTCGGTCGGTTCGCTCAACAGCGACGAGGCCGTGAACCGCATCAAGGGCAAAGAGGGCTCGGACGTCAACCTCGGCATTCAGCGCGACGGCGAGGCCATCAACTTCGACATCACTCGCGAGACGATCGAGTTGCCCAACCTTCTCGCCAATCGCACACCCGAGGGGCTTGGCTACGTGCGACTGTTCGGCTTCTCGCGCGGGGCGGGCGATCAGTTGCGCGATGAGGTCAAAAAGCTCACGGACGAGGGGGCCGAGGGCATCATCCTGGACCTGCGCGATAACGGAGGGGGACTCTTCAGCGAGGGCGTCAGCGTCGCGAGCGTCTTCATCGAGGAGGGCGAGATCGTGTCCTACAAGGAGCGCTCCGACCCCGAGGTCTCCTACGACGCCGAGGGTGACGCCTTCGAGGATGTCCCGCTCGTGGTGCTTGTCAACGAGGGCACGGCGAGTGCATCGGAGATCGTTACCGGCGCGTTGCAGGACACCAACCGCGCCGTGGTGGTGGGCAAGACGACCTACGGCAAGGGTTCGGTGCAAGAGGTTCTGCCGCTGTCCGACGCGTCCGCTTTGAAGCTCACCATCGGCGCCTACTTCACCCCCGACGGCACCCAGATCAACGGGACCGGCATCGAGCCCGACGTCGAGGTCGACGCCGATCCCGAGACGCAGAAGGAGCGAGCCAAGGAGATCCTTCAGGGGATCATCATCTCGGGCAACGGCTCACAGGGTTAGGGGGCCGCGTCCGTGGCCAAGACCAAGTCGCCGGACCGCTCCGGCACCAAGCTCATCGCGCAGAACCGCAAGGCGCGTTTCAACTACGAGATCGAGGACTCGCTCGAGGCGGGCATCGTGCTCGTCGGGACCGAGGTCAAGTCGTGCCGCGACGGAAAGGTGAACCTCGCGGACGCCTACGCCTCGATCGACGGCGCCGGCGAGGCGTGGCTCCTGCAGTGCCACATCAGTCCCTACAGCCACGGCAATCGCGACAACCACGACCCCATGCGCGTCCGCAAGCTGTTGCTGCGCGCCGACGAGATTGAGCGCCTCGGCGTCAAGGTCAACCAGGAGGGCCGCGCGCTGGTCGTCACGCGCATGTACTTCAAGCACGGGCTTGTCAAGCTCGAGCTCGCCGTGGGCCGGGGCAAGAAGCTGTACGACAAACGCCAGGACCAGGCCAAGCGTGACGCCGACCGTTCGATGCAACAAGCCCTGGGCCGCCGCCGCTAACCCCCGTTCTGAATGCCGTGAGTCTCGCTCAGCGCAACTCAGCAGCCAAAGAAAGTGCCGTGGCCACCTAAGGCCCCCCTTCCGTCACAATGGAGGGAGCAGACGAACGGAGGTCACCAATGGAGAAGGTCAGCAAGACCGAGCAGGAGTGGCGCGAGGAACTGTCGCCCGAGCAGTACGAGGTGCTCCGAGGCAAGGGGACCGAGCGACCCTTCAGCGGCAAGTACGTCGACGCCAAGGACGACGGCACCTACAAGTGCGCGGCCTGCGGCGCCGAGCTGTTCGACTCGGACACGAAGTTCGATTCGGGCACGGGTTGGCCGAGCTTCACCGACCCGAAGAACACAGAGAACATCACGCTCGAGACCGACAAGAGCCTCTTCATGAAGCGCACCGAGGTTATGTGCGCGACCTGCGGCGGGCACCTCGGCCACGTCTTCGACGACGGCCCCGGCCCCAACGGCAAGCGCTACTGCATCAATTCCTGCTCGCTCGAGCTCGAACCGAAGTAGCGCGCCGAGCCGTCAACCGAGCGCGGTTCTTTGGCCTCGCCGCGGAAGCCGAAAGCCTCCGCGCGCGCTGTTACAGACGAGGGTGTCGCACGGCTATGCGAAGATTCTCTCGGACATTGACAACGGGCGGCTGTGGCCGCCTAAGTCCATCAAGGGGCTGAACTGGATTCGACCTTGACCGGACCGAGATAGGAGAAGCGAGCCGAGAATTTCGGGTGGTCTCGAAAATCTCTCCCGGAAACTTATAACTGCCGCTGCGTAAAGCACGGTTGCCATCTCCTAATTGATGGCCGTCGGCCCGAAGATCGCCTGCGTCTTCGGGATCCGGCGTCGCCTAGCAGGCTCGCCGCCTCGAGCCCGTTCGGTGCTTTGAGGCGGGACTCCAAACCGATCTAGGAACCGGCCGCTGCTGTTTGCGGGCCGGCCGAGCTCCGAAACCTGACCGCAAACTACGCTCGTAGAAGACCTATCCAGGGGTCGAGGGACCCGGGTTCGATTCCCGGCAGCTCCACTAATCACATCAATGTGATTCGTGCCTCCAAGCCGTAGCTGTGGTTATACTCTGGGTATGAAGACGGCCATTTCGATTCCGGATGAGCTCTTTGGCGAGGCTGAGGAAATGGCCCGGAAGACCGGCAAATCTCGTAGTCAGCTGTATCAGGAGGCGCTTGCGGAGTACTTACTCCGCCGGGATCCTGGGGCCGTCACACAAGCTATGGACGAGGCCCTGGTCGATATCGATCCGCAGGTCGATCCCTGGTTGGCCGAAGCTGGCCGCCAAGCGCTCGAGCGCAGTGAATGGTAGTCGCCCAAGGGGATATCTTCTGGGCCTCGTTGCCCGATCCCATTGGCTCAGACCCCGGGTTCACACGACCGGTCGTGGTCGTCCAGGGCGATGCTCTGAACGCAAGTCGCCTAGCGACCGCAGTTGTGGTACCTCTTACGAGCAATCTTCGCTGGGCCTCGGCTCCAGGCAACGTGCTTCTAAAGGCACGACGCACCGGCCTGCCCAAGGATTCGGTGGCTAATGTTTCGCAGATCGTGGCGGTGGACCGAGGCGTCCTCTCGGAGCACGTCGGAAGGATCCCTAGGCCGCAGCTTGAGCTCGTGCTCGGCGGGATCGACGTGGTGCTCGGCCGTTGATCTCTGAACGAAGGGAGGCCGGCGCTGGGCCACCCGCCATCTAGCCGGCTACCTCCTCAGTTGAAGAGTGACAGCCGGCAGTTCTAAGCGGTTCGCGCACCGGTCAATCAGCTCCACTTGACGCTCGGAGATGCGGCCGACGAACGTTCTGTCAGTTCGGTCGCGCAACCATCAAGCCGAGATCCTTAGCTGCGGCGGCCATCCGGTCGTCGTATGCAACGATTCGAGCGAGCTCGTCACCGAGTAGTTGTGTTGTTGCTAGATGGATGGCGTCGAGCGATCTGATGTCGATGGGCAGCATCGCCCCGGCAGCGTTCAAGATCCGATCGTTGATCCTGACGAGATCGACTCGGCCGAGGACATCGTGACCGCATTGGATAGCTTGTGGTCCGAGGGACAGCAGCGCCCGCGCAACTTCGGTGCGGGCAAGGGCGCTGGATACGAGCGGTCGGCGGCGCCGGGTGTACCGACGCAGCGCCGCGGACTCTGGTTCGCGGACGCGCAGAACGGTCGCGGGCCTCCGCGTCTCGCTACAGGTTCGCGTTGCCGGGGAAACCGAGCGGTCAAGCGCGATGGTATGCTTCATGCATGACACGGCCCCGACAGCACAACGTCCAGCTGGCGATTCGAGTGCCGAACGAGCTGGTCGAAGCACTGGACAGGCTCGTCCCTGAGATGCACACAACCCGCGCCGAAGCGGTGCGCGCTGCGGTCGAGGCCTACCTGTACCGCGTCGCTTGTGAGCGTGATGCCCAGCGCTACGCGGCCAAGCCACTGACGAACGACGAGCTGGCATTGGCCGACGATCCCGATGCGTGGTCGGCGACGCCATCGTGGTGAGAGGCGAAATCTGGTGGGCGGCCACGCCGGGCGGCGACCGGCCGGTGCTCGTCCTCACCCGCGACCCCGTCGCAGACCGTCTCGAGGCGGTCGTCGTTGCTGCATGCACCCGCACCGTACGTGGTCTCACCAGCGAGCTGCCACTCGGTCCAGACGATGGTATGGGGGAGAATTGCGTCGCCTCCCTCGACAACCTCCACACACTGCGCAAGAGCCGGTTCCGCCAACGCATCACCACCTTGCCTCCGGACCGTGACGACGAGCTTTGTGTCGCCCTCGACGCCGCGCTCGGCTGCCCCCGCTGAGTCGAGGAGCGGCTCGCGCTGCCCCACGCCTTACGGGGCAGGACTTGCCACCAAGCCATTCCCCAGCCGAGTGAGGTGCGCTGCGCGTCGACGATAGCGCTATCATAGGGCTATGGCTCGCACCCAGACTATGGTCCAGTTGAACGACCGGCTTCTCTACCTGCTCGATCGGCACGCGGAACGCAAAGGGATATCCAGGTCGGCTCTGATCCGGGCGGCTCTCGAGGACTTTCTGAGACAGGATCAGGAGGCGATGGTGGGTGAGCAAATCGTCGAGGGCTACAAACGAATTCCGCCCGCCAGCCCCGACGAGTGGGGCGATCTCGAGGAGTTGACCGACAAGACCGCGGTCGATGTCCTCCATCGTTTGGATGCTGAGGAGAGCGCCGCGGGGCACGAGCCGTGGTAGCGAGAGGCGAGATCTGGTGGTACGAGGATCCTCGTGCCGGCAGACGGCCCTTTCTAATCCTGACCCGGGACGAGGCGATTCCCGTGCTCAACCAAGTCCTTGCGGCCCCGGCCACGAGGACCGTGCGCGAAATCCCCACGGAAGTGCCGCTTGGTGTGTCAGACGGAATGCCCACGGACTGCGCATTGTCCCTCGATAATGTGACGCTCGTCCGGGTGGCGCTGTGCACGGATCGCATTACCCGGCTGCGCGGCGAACGGATGCAAGAAGTCTGCGAGGCACTCCGAATCGCCACCGCCTGCTAGATCGCGCGCGTTCCAACTGCAACTTCTCCCGGAGGCTTCGAACGGTGCTGTCCGATCGCTCCGATCCTCAGAGCCTCGCGACTGCACATGCTTCTTCTCGCGCTCGGACTGGCTCTGCCCGTATCGTGGAGCTGTGACCGACACTGATCGAGTTGAGCGAGCCCGCGACTCCTTCCGGGGTCGAGCTTGGGGGGACGCGTTCGCCCATCTGTCGGCGGCTCAGCGCGAGGAAATCTTGGAGGTGGAGGATCTCGAGCGCCTCGCGGTCGCCGCCTACATGGTCGGAAGAGATGACGATTGCGCGGAAGCATGGATGCGCGCTCATAAGGCCTGGTTGCGCCGCGGCGAGGGGGAGCGCGCCGCGCGATGTGCGTTCGCACAAGCGCTCGGACTGTTCTTTAGAGGCGCCCTGGCTCCGGCCCTGGGCTGGGTCGCCCGCGGCCGCCGCATCCTTGATGATGGCCGCTACGACTGCGTCGAACAGGCTTGGCTGCTCATGCTCACGGCCTTGCCGGTCATGTTCCAGGGCGACGCAGAAGGCGCGTATCCCGACTTCCTCGAAGCAGGCGACCTAGCGGAGCGCTTCGGCGACTCCGACGCGAGCACATTCGCACGGCTCGGCCGGGGCCAGTCGTTGATCTTGCAGCAACGCATCCCCGAAGGTATGGCGCTGCTCGACGAAGTCATGGTCGCCGTCACGGCGGACGAGGTGTCGCCGATCCTCGTGGGCATCACCTATTGCCAGGTGATCGACTTGTGCCAGACGGTCTTCGACCAACGTCGTGCGAGAGAGTGGACGGAGGCGCTCTCGCGCTGGTGCGACTCCCAGCCCGACCTCGTTCCGTACCGAGGCAATTGCCTGGTCCATCGTTGCGAGATCTTCCAGCTGCAGGGCGCGTGGAACGACGCTCTCGACGCGGCACGGCGGGCGTGCGAATGGCTCTCTGGGCCACCCGAGTGGGACTCGCTGGGATCGGCCCACTACCAGCTGGCTGAAATCCGACGGCTGCGCGGCGAGTTCCCGCAAGCGGAAGAGTCCTACCGCAACGCCAGCCTGGCGGGAAGGGAACCCGAGCCGGGGATGTCGCTGCTCCGCTTGGCGCAGGGTCGGGTCGACGGTGCTGTCGCAACCATCTCTCGCGTGTTGGAGGAAACACAGGGCCCCATTGATCGGTCGAAAGTGCTACCCGCGTACATCGAGATCATGCTCGAATCCAACGACCTCGGAGCCGCGCGGGCAGCAACCGACGAGCTTGCGCGGATTGCCGCCAATCTCGACGCGCCTTACCTGCACGCTCTTTCCGGGCAGGCTTCGGGCGCCGTGCTGCTGTCTGAAGGGGATGCACGGGCCGCTCTGATCGAGTTGCGCAACGCGCACAACTTGTGGCGCGATCTCGACGCGCCCCATCAGGCAGCGCGCGTCCGCGTTCTAAAGGGCCTCGCCTGCCGCGCGCTCGGGGACGTCGGCAGCGCGGAGCTGGAGTTCGATGTGGCCCGCAGCGTGTTCGAGGAACTGGGTGCTGCACCCGATCTCGAGCGTGTGACCAGGATCGGGGGCACGCGGACATCGACGGCCGGCGGACTGAGCGCACGCGAGCGTGAGGTGCTTACGCTCCTGTCATCGGGAAAGACCAACCGGATGATAGCGGGCGAGCTCTTTATCAGCGAGAAGACGGTTGCTCGCCACGTCAGCAACATCTTTACCAAGCTCGGGCTCTCGTCTCGCGCGGAGGCCACCGCCTACGCCTTCAAGCACGGACTGGTCCGGTAGGGGCGACTACACATAAGTACCCACGCCCTTCGCGGCTGATTGGGTATTCCGCCCGAAGTCGGAGCCGCGCTCGCGTTCTACCGTCGCGACTCGAAGGTCTGCGGATCTTCGATGGCCCGCAGCGCGATGAGGAGGAAGCGATGAGTACGAGGCAGAACGCCGGAACCGATACCGAAGAGCATGTCGCGCCCCCGGAAGCCTGGGACACCATTGCGGCCGGCTACGACCGATACGTGGCTCCTCAGGAAGTCGCCCTGGCGAACGAGGCACTCGACCTTGTGGGCCTGAAGGCCGGTGAGAGGTTCCTCGACATCGCCGCGGGAACCGGGGGGCTGAGCCTGCCGGCTGCGCGCCTCGGGGCGGAGGTTCTCGCTACCGACTGGTCTCCCGCGATGATCGAGCGATTCGAGGCGCGCGTGCGCGATGAGGGTCTGCTCGATGCGACGGGGCGTGTGATGGACTGCCACGCGCTGGAGGCGCCGGACGACGCCTTCGACGTGACCGGATCCCAGTTCGGGGTCATGCTCGTTCCCGACCAGCCGCGCGCGCTGCGCGAGATGGTTCGGGTAACGAAGCCCGGCGGCCGCGTGATGGTGATCGCCTACGGCCCGCCTGCGGAACTAGAGTTCCTGCAGTTCTTCATCGGCGCCCTGCGAGCCGTCGCGCCGGAATTCCCAGGTCTGCCGGACGACCCTCCTCCGCTTGAGTTCCAGGTTTCGGACCCGGCTGTCCTGCGCCGTCGGCTGACCGACGCGGGACTGAAGAAGGTCAGGGTCGAGAGAGCGGCCGAGCGGCCTGCCTTCCGCTCTGGACAGGAGATGTGGGACTGGGTGCTGAACGGCAACCCGATTCCGGGCATGCTGGTTGCGGACCTAGAGGTGCAGCAGCAAGCCACGTTGCGGGAGGTCCTCGACGGGATGCTCCGTGAGCGCTCCGGAGGGAGCGCGCCGGCCGTCCTGGAGAACTCGGTCAACATCGGCATCGGGACGAAGTGAGGCCATGGATGCGGTTTGTTTCAGCCTCACTTGACCTTCCCATCTCGGTGACTAGAATAATGGTCATGGATGACACGCTCCCCCTTGCTGAGATAAAGGCCCACCTGTCGGAGATCGTCGACCGCATCGAAGGTCAACACCACCGGGTCACCCTTACGAGGAACGGTCGACCGGCGGCCGTCCTGATGAGCCCTGAGGACCTCGAAGCCTTGGAAGACACGCTGGAGCTCCTTTCGGATCCTCAGGCGATGGCCGAAATCCAGCGCGCCCGTGAGGAGATTGAGCGCGGTGAAGGGCTCTCCGGCGAAGAACTGAGATCCCGATATCCCGGGGGGTGAACGGCTCCTCGTGGGAGGTCATCGTCGCCCCCTCGGCGGCCAGGGTTCTGGCTCGTCTCCCGGAGAAAGCTGCCGGTGCCATCGTCGAGTTCCTCCTCGGACCGCTGAGGGAGAATCCGCATCGGGTGGGCCATGGGCTTCGGCGAGGGCTGGAAGGTCTCTGGGCCGCACGGCGTGGTCCATATCGGGTCGTCTACGAGACCGACCAGCCCGCTCACGAGATCCGGGTTCTCAGGATCGATCACAGAGTGGACGTGTACCGGCCACGATAGTCATTGGCCGTGTTTTCTCAACCACACCGACACGTGCGCCGGTTGCATGACGGTACCTACCAGGACAACAAGCTCTCGAGTCAAGACATCGAGATCAATCTCGTCTCGCAGTCTTGCCGAGAACGTCTCCAGGGTGTGTGTAGCGTCGTACTTCCGGCGGTAGAAGCGGCGGTCGATGAACGCCTGGATGCGCACGCGGGCAGGTCGAAAGATTGCGGCGACGGCCAAAGTGGCGCCGGCCACTGCAAGCTCCGACTGTCCGGTGAAGGGATGAAGGACCCTCTGTAGGCCCGTCACCGCGAGGAGATAAGCGACCGTCAGCGTCGCCGTCAGCGCGGTGTAGACCAGCGTGCGCTTGATGATGAGATCGATGTCGTAGAGGCGGTAGCGCAGGATCGCGACGGCGGTCGCCAGAGGGATCAGCACGAATGCGTAGATACCGATGTTGCTCGCGACTTCGACCCAGGAAGGGGGCTCTCGGCCGGTGACGTTGAAGGGGAGGCTGAGCGCCATCAAGACCAGGTAGACGGCGGCGACCACACTCCCGGCCGCAGCGAACCACTTCAATTGCAGACGTTCCTGTCCTCGCGAGCGGCGGAAGCGTCGGATCAGGCCAACCGCGCACCCGACGATACTGATCGGGATCAACGCGATGGTAAGTAAGGCCAGTCCGGAAAACGGTCGCAGCGCTTCGACCCCCAGAGGGTTCCTGACGTTCGGGTATCCGCTTTCGGTGAAAGAGCCCGGTTGGATCAAGATGGCAATGAAAGAGAGGACCAGGACAATCGCGGAGAACCATGCCCACGGCCTCCAACGAGGAGACGGCAGCCGGCCGTTGGGGAACAACAGGATGAGGAAGGTCCCCGTCAGCCCGATCACGGGGATCCACCCGGGCTCACTCAATGCGAGTGCGATGTCCGGACGCGGCAGCGATCCTGGACGGATGGTCAACCCGTAGCGACTGTAGATGCCGAGCAGGGAACCGAATCCCCAACCGACCCCCACGCCGAGCATGACCCAGCCCAGAGCATTGCGGGGCTGGCGGGAGGCGATCAAGGCCCCGACGACCGGGAAGCTGAGGGACGCGATGGCGAACGGGTCCACGCCCGACCCCTTCGCCACTGAAAAGGCTTCAGCCGCGCCGACCGAGAGGACGACGCAGCCGAGCGCCAGCCACGCCAGGACGCCCGCCGTCTGCTTTGTCATCCCGCACTCAGCGCTGTTTGTTGTGAGAACACAATCGTCTCGGATTATTGCAGACCGGCCGTCTAGTTGGCGTTACGAAACCCCTCCGGGGAGAGACTTCGTCCGGCGTTGTCTTCCATGTCCGTGCGACGTGGGCGAGGACACCGGCTCAGGAGCCGTCGACCGAGCGCCGGTAATAATCCGCGGGAGTGACCCCGATCGCGGCCTTGAAGGCGCGGATGAGGTGAGCCTGGTCGCAGTAGCCGAGCTCGGCGGCGAGCCGAGCC
>JALZIB010000019.1 GCA_030860505.1 Actinomycetota bacterium | reverse complement strand
TGATGCTGTGGCCGAACAGCGCCCTGCGCAGAGCCCGGTCAAGTTCCTCGGAAGCCTCGAGACCCTGCCGCTTGGCGGCGTAGACCGCCTCGAGGGCGGGCAGGATGGTGACGGGCCACTCGTCGGGACGCGCCTGCCAGATCTGCCAGCCGGCGTCCGGCTCCATGGTGCCGACCACGGGAATCTCGGCCTCCAAGATCCTCTTCGGGGTCGACTGGTCGTTGATGAGCTCGAGCGGGAAGGCCCTGACGTCGAGCCGGATGGCGTCGCGGAGCTCGAGACGATCTCTCGTGATGTGGAAGCGGTGAACGGCCGCGTGCGCCCAGGGGCAGGCGATGTCGGCGAACATCACGACCGTCTTTCTTGGTACCTCGATGGTCATGTATCCCTTCCCGCCCGCTTCCGCTTGCGACTATCGTCCTCTTTCAATGTGTGTGTTCTGTGACATCGTGCGTGGCGACAGGCCCGCCCACATCGTTTGGTCGGACGACTCGACGCTGGCGTTCCTCGACGTCCGTCCCCTTTTCTCGGGACACACGCTTCTCATACCCAAGGCTCACATCGCAACCCTCGCCGACCTTCCGGACGACCTCCTCCCTGCCTACTTCGCTACCGTGCGCCTCCTGAGTCGTGCGATGGAGCAGGTCCTGGGGGCAGAGGGCTCGTTCGTGGCGCTCAACAACAAGGTGAGCCAGAGCGTTGCTCATCTCC
The DNA here is from genome assembly GCA_030860505.1 of Actinomycetota bacterium. Classification (GTDB taxonomy): domain Bacteria; phylum Actinomycetota; class CADDZG01; order CADDZG01; family WHSQ01; genus WHSV01. The sequence goes on along the minus strand of JALZIB010000019.1, from coordinate 27,435 downwards.
ACGTGCACGTCGTGCCCCGCCGCCGCAAAGACGGCCTGAGAGGATTTTTTTGGCCTCGGACGAAATACGCGAGCGATGAGGCCATGGGCGAGGTCGCGACCCATCTGCGCGTGGGCATAGCCGAGATGAACTCAGTGGAGAGGCCGTGACGACCGAGCGGCCGCAACTGGAGTCCACCGACGGGTTGATGCTCGAGGCCGAGCTCACTATCCCCGAAGACCCGCGCGCCGCGCTGGTCTTTTGCCATCCCCATCCCCAAATGGGCGGCACGATGAACGCCCCTCTTGTCATCGCGGTGACGAAAGAGCTCGTTGCCGCGCGCTGGGCCGTGCTTCGGTTCAACTTCCGGGGGATCGGAGAGTCCGAGGGCGAGCCCTCGACCGGCGTCGAGGAGATCGCGGATGCCGAGGCGGCGGTGGCGTTCATGCGCCGGCGCTTTGGGGATCTGCCGGTTGCGATCGCAGGGTGGTCGTTCGGTGCGGCCGTCGCGACGAGGGTCGCCTCGCACGACGACCACCTTGCGGCGCTGATCGCCATCGCCCCGGCCGTCAAGGCCAAGCCCGGCATCACCGACGGGTTGCCGCCCGCCGACGAGGTCGATCTGCGCGTGCCGGCGCTCGTGCTATGTGCGGTGAACGACGAACTGGTCGATATCGACGACGGACGCGCCTGGGCCGAGGTCGCGGGGACTGAGTTCCTCGCGCTCAAGGGGGCCAACCACTTCTTCTGGGCCAAGTACGACAAGCTGGCTGCCGCGGTAATCGAGTTCCTAGACGCCGAGGTCTAGCGCGCTCTGCGAAGCTCGAAGCGTTTGTAGTTGTTCACCCGCGCACGGAGATCGCCCTTGGGTAGGTCGGATCGGTCCACCGCGATCACGAACGTGCGAGGAGTGAAGTCGTCGGTGCAAACCGGACCTCCTCGGGCCGGCGCCCGTAGCTTGAACGTCTTGCGTTCGTCGTTGAACCTCAGTGACTCGAAGCGGAGAGGACAGCTCCCCGACTCTCCCGTCCCGACGAACAGGACGATCCGGCGGTCGAGGTTTACATGGGGACGGTCCCCTGTGAGCCGAAACCTGTCCCACAGTCTGCGGTACGCCGTCTTCGTCATTGCGGCCCGCCCGACGTTGCGATACACATCCTTGGGCAGCCTTTTCTGGGACGCCACCAGCCGATGATCTATGGGCCCCGCCTTCGAAGCGGCTGCAGGGGGAGTGATGCCAAGGCTTGCTCCTCCGGTCACGAGCAGGACGGCAACCAACCAGGGCACCAGCCTAGTGAGACGGACCTCTGAGTGTGGATTAAGTGATTGCATCGTTCCTCCTCCCCAGATCGTTCCATCAACTTTGGGACGCCGTCCAGTTTGGGACGTCGTCGTCCCCTGCTTTTGTTCCCGGCCTAGTGGCTTCGTAGAGGAGGATCCCCACGGACACCGCCAGGTTGAGCGACGTCGCGGCCCCGTACATAGGAATGCGGACGGCGAGGTCACCGTCCTCGAGCAGCTCGCGGCTCAGGCCTTGGCCCTCGCTCCCGAAGAGAAGCAGGGCGGGATTCGAGTAGGTCGTCGACCAGTGCTCTGTCTCTGTGTGCGCCGTCGTGGTGACGATCGTCAGACCGTTGTCGCGCGCCCAGGTGAGCGCGTCTTGCGGACTCGATACCTGCACGAGAGGGATCGTGAAAACCGTTCCTAGCGACGAGCGAACCGCGTTGGGGTGCCAGAAATCCGTGCCCTCGCCGATCGCGATGACGCCCGCCGCGCCGGCGGCGTCGGCCGTGCGGATGATCGTTCCGAGATTGCCTGGGTTTCCGACCTCATGGAGGCCGATGAAGATGGACTCGGGTGTGACCTCGAGGTCGCGCAGCCGCAAGGTTCGAGAGCGGGCGATCGCCGCGAGGCCGACGGGGTGCTCCCTGTCGGACAGAGTCGCGAACGCGTCCGCGGAGACCTCGACGACCTTGATGTGGTTCCGGGCACGCTGGACCAGGTCGAGGCCCCGGTCGCTGGTCAGCAGCTCGGGACTGGAGAAGACGATCTCGACGTCGGCGTGTTCGAGCGCCAGCCACGTCGGAGCGATGCCCTCGACGAGAAAGACCCCTTCGGCCTCGCGGTGCTTGCGCCGGCGTAGCTTTCGGGCGCGCTTCAGCAGCGGGTTGGCGTGGCTGGTTACGAGTTGGGCCACCTCAGTGGCCTAGGCGTCGGGCGCGAGCTGAGCGAAGAAGTCGGCGCAGCGTGTCGCCTCGGCCTCTTCTCCGATGGCGGCGGCGGCGGAGCTCAGCCCCCGCAGCGAGCGAAGAAAGCCGCGGTTGGCTTCGTGCGCCCAGGGGACTCTGCCGCTCCCCCGCCAGCCTGCGCGCCGGATGCGATCGAGACCCCGGTGGTAGCCCACACGAAAGTAGGCGTATGCCTCGACGACTCGGTCTTGCTCGAGGGCGGCCTCTCCGAGGGCGGCCCAGGCCGTGAGGCACTCGGGATAACGGGCCGCGACCGCGGCCACGTCCTCGGTAGAGGTTGCGCTCGCCAGCGCCTCGAGAGAGCCCGGCGGCTCTTCGATCGTGGTTTCGGGCGGTTCGGTGATCGGAAGTTCGGCCATTGCCGCATCGTAGCCGCAACGCCGGCCGTGGGTCGGTGCCGTGACGGCGACTGGGAGTCCCGGGTCCTGCCTCTCTGCGGTACAATCGTGTCATGTCACAATCGTATGTCACAACCCCGTCGACCTCCGCCGCCCTGTTGCAACTCGCAAGACTGAAGGCGGGCTTAAGCCAGGGGCAGCTGGCCGCGCGCGCCGGGGTGCCGCCCACGATGATCTCCGCTTACGAGAGAGACCGACGGCAGCCCACGCTGCCCACGCTCACCCGGCTCCTCAGGGCGGCTGGTTTCGAGCTTCGCATGCACCTCACCCCGACCGATCCGCACGATGACGTGCTCGCCGCGTTGGAGGCGGGCCGCCCCCCACACGAGCTGGTCCGCAGAGACCAGCAGATCGAGGCATGGCGACGTGCCACCCCGGTGCGCTGATCCGGTGTCCGGACCGCCGGCCGAAGGCCCACCAACGTTGAACGCCGCCGCGATCATCGCTGTCTTGAACCGTCATCATGTTCGCTACGTGGTGATCGGCGCCTTCGCTGCCATCGCTCAACAGGCCCCGATCCCCGCAACTCAGGACATCGATCTGACGCCTGAAAGGAGCACGGAGAACCTCACCAAACTGTCGGCCGCGCTCACAGAGCTCGACGCTCGCATCCGCACCGAGACGGTGCCCGGCGGTCTTTGGTTTGCCCACGATGCCAGCTCGTTGGGTGCCGCAGAGATGTGGAACCTCGTCTGTTCGGAGGGTGAATTCGACATCTCGTTTCGGCCCGCAGGTTTCGAGCATGGCTACCCCGATCTGGACGAACGCGCGCACCGTGTTCGGGTCGATGGCATCGAGGTCGTCGTAGCCGACTTGGACGATGTGATCCGATCCAAGGAAGCGGCGGGCAGGCCTAAAGACCTACGCGTTCTACCCCTCCTGTACCGGCATAGTGCGACTCGGCGAGGCGACGCGGGAACCTGACGAGCCGGGCTCGGACCTAGAGGTGGTCGACCTTGCCGTTGCCCGCGGCGCGACGTTGGATGTCTTTTCGTCGCGTCACTGCGGCCGTCGCGTCCTCGAGGGCTTTGCTCAGGATCCCCAGGCGTTCGTTCTCGGATCGCAACTCGAGCAGACTCTGCTTGAACTCGACGCCGAGATCGACCTGCGACGCTATCTGCCAGGCGACGTTCTCTCCGGAGACGTCGAGTGCATCCACGTCCGTGCCGGAAGTAGTCGCCAGTTGGTCGAGGGATCGCATACAAGCCGCTTCGAGTTCGGGGTCGACCTCGGTCTCCTCATCGGGAAACGGTTGAGTCTCAGCGGTCAGGTAAGAGCGTTCCTCGATGATACGGGTCACACGAAAGCGTTCTTTGCCCTCGACGATGACATCCATCCGCCCATCGTCGTAGCGGTTGAGCACCTCGATCACGCGCGCCGTGCTGCCCACGGTTCGCAACTCCGTTTTCTCCGCCAACAGCACGCCGAACTCGGTTTCCGCTGCGAGACACTCCCCGATCAGGTCCTTGTAGCGTTCCTCGAAGATGTGAAGCGGAACGCGCTCTGAGGGCAGGAGCACGAGATTGAGAGGAAACAGCCCGATCGAGGTCACCGCGCGACCCTAGACCTAGAGGCCCTCTAGCGAAAGCGGCGCTTGTCCTGCGCCGCGTACGCGGCCACGGTGTCGTCGATCGAGCGCGCGCTCCGGAGTTTGTCCACGACTTCTCCGAGCGCTGGCCCCGGAATCGCGCAGCTCATCTCGTCGCTTGCCATCTCGGTGCGGACGCGACTCAGCATGCACCCGATGCTCGCTGCGACCTTGTTGTGCTCTTTGGCCATCGCCACAATGTGACATTGGGGCTTGCCCTCGATGGCCATCTCCGGCACCGCATCGTTGAGAACCATTAGCTGCTTGGGGTTCAGACGAAGGAAGACAACGTCTGGGTCCACCGGGGAATCCTCGAGCGGTCCGTAGGTGACGTGCGCATGCCGTGTCGACACGACGGGGAGTCGGGGGACATCGTCCATACCGATCCAGCCGGCCCCGAGTAGCGTGCCGACGTCGTCGTTGCCGGCGACGTCTTGGAGAGAGGCGAAACCGTGCGTCATGCGACCGACGCTGCAGTTTCCGTGGTCCTCGGGCACCGTCGTGAAGGTACGTTCGACGCCCTTCATCCAAAAGACACAGGAGGCGGACACTCGCCCGGCGCGCCCGTCGTCTGCGGGTTCGGACATCGGCTCGTCGAAGGCTGGGACGCCGTCGGGTGCGTCGTCGCCGAAGGTGATCGCAAGCGGGGCCACATCCAGGTTCAGCAGGGATGTGAGCGCCGCGGACGCGTCCTTGTAGTCCTGTCGCACGTTCACTCCTTTCCTCGAATCCGGAGCATCAGAGAGAGCCGAACTGACCCTCGGTGGGCTCCGCTCAGCAGAACCACGGCTCGGTGAGTCGTGGCCTCCCCTCGATGGAGCCGACCTCGATCAGATCAGGATGAGGCTCGGCCGGACGTCCCGCCGCCTCTGAGATGGTCCTGTAGATTTTGAGAAAGGTGGCGCCGGGGGGCTCGCTTGCGAGTGTGTCCCGCTCCACGAGCAGAGCCAACTCCCGTTGGAGCCGGTCGAGAGAGGGATCCTCCGCCGTCCATGTGTAGGAGAGCCGCTCGGAGTCGTAGGGACCGAGATGCCGCTTCATGTCGGGATGGTCCCGCAGCAGCGAACCCTCGGGAAGCAGCAGGCGGATCGAGTACTGGACGGGATCGACGTTGGCGATGAGGTCGTGGGCGATTACGAAGTCCATCAGCTCGACGAGGTCGTGATGCGTGGTCCACGGCGTGAAGGGAAGAAACGAGGGGCGCACCTCGATGCCGTGCGAACGCAGCAACGAGATCGTCTCGATAGTCTGGGCCGTCGTGTGGCCCTTGTCGAGACGCTCGAGGATGTCGTCGTTAAGAGTCTCGATCGCGCAGACCACGAACAGACAGCCACTGGCCGCCATCTCGCCCCAGATGTCCCGGCGCTCGAGAACGTGGTCCACTTTGGTGGTCACGTCGAAGCTGAGCTGAGGCCAGCGCTCGTGCACGGCGCGCACGACCTTCAGGGAGTGCCGCCACCCGTTGAGGAAGTCGGGATCGCCGAACGTGATGTGCTCGGCCCCCATTGCCACGAGTTGAGCGATGTCGTCGAGTACGACCTCCGCCGGCACCAGCCGGATGCGTCCTCCGTAGACCACCGGCACGGGACAGTGGCGGCACTCGTGCGCGCAACCGTGGCTCGCCTCGACATAGCCGACCGTGCGTTCGGCGCCACCAAGGGCGAGATGCGCGTAGTTGTCGAGTTGTGGCAGCAGGTCTCGCGCGGGCGTCGAGAAGGCGTCGTGACCGAGTTGGACGAGCGCCTCGTCGTCGCCGGCGGTGGCCGGGGCGCCGCCGGCGAGGCGATTCACCCACTCCACCAACCCTCGTTCGTACTCTCCTGCGATCACGCGATCCGCAACCACGCCAACGGTCGAGTCTCGTCCCACCGGAGCGTAGAGACCGTAGAAGCAGACCGGCAGCTCGTGCCGGGTCGCTTTGAGCATCGTCGCCGCCCGGATTCCCAATCGCATGGCGGTGTGCATGGGGACCGAGATCCCGACCGCATCCGCCCACTCGACGGCGTTCGCGTCGAGCTTCTGCAGGGACAGGTCGAGGCACCGCAGCTCGTGGCCCGCCGCTCGCAGCGCGGCCGCAGGCGACGCGACGTGCAGCGGCTGGTGACCGAGCTCGTAGGTGGAGATAAGGAGGACTCGCATATCTTCCAAGGCTATCCGGCCCGAGCCGGGCCTCGGACGCGCAGAACCGCGGTCACTACTCGTGACCGCGGTTCTGTTGGGAATCGATGGTTAGCCGATCGCCGAGACGTTGGTCGCCTCGGGTCCCTTCTCTCCAGCGCGCTGCTCGAACTCCACCTTTGCACCCTCGGCAAGACTCTTGTAGCCATCGCCGGCGATGTTGCTGTGGTGAACGAACAGATCCTTCTCGCCTTCGTCAGGGGTGATGAAGCCGAACCCCTTGGCGTCACTGAACCACTTCACGGTTCCAGTTGACATGAAAACACCTCCCTTGCCACACACTCACGAACGGGCAGGAAAGGTATCTATTACCGAACCAGACTCACGCTCTTGCAGTTCCGGACGGTCGATACCGCCCTTCAATCACACTAACCGCTAAATACCGCTCCCGATTCCCGAGCCCCATAGCATCCTCAAACCGCCCTTCACAAGGGGCGTGAGGATCATGCGTCGTCCTCGCGCCTGTGATCTCCGCTGAGCTCGTGCAACGCGTCTCGGTCCACGAGCTCGGGAGGGACTACGACGCCTCTGAGCGGCGTGATGGCTCGGACGGTGGCGGTGCGCCGTCCCCCTTCGATCAGGGCGCGCTCCCCCACGACCGCCCCGGGGCCGATCTCGGCGAGGACCGTGCCGTCGACCTCGACCGACCCGACGCCGTCGAGGACGAGGAACAGGTCGGTCCCCTCGTCGCCCTGGGTGAAGAGAACCTCGCCGGCGGCCAGCCGACGACGCCTGGTACGTACGCCCGACTGCATGATCGCGCGCGCTAGCTGCTGTTCGAGCTCGGACTCGACCTCGGTCGTCAGAGCATCGAGATCCACCGCCTCCCAGGGAGTCACTCCGCCGAATGCATGGTGGTACCACTGGTGGAAGTCGATGAGCCCGCTCTTCGCGACCAGGTCCCCGGAGTGGTCGTAGACCCAGTGCCGGGGAAATGGACTCGATCCCACGAGGCGGCCCTCGGAGGTTCCGTCCGCGAACAGCTCGAGCTCGAGTGTGGTCCAGACGACGGGCCCTCGCATCTGCACGAAGGGTTTGTGCTTGATCCGGCGCGGAGCCGGCAGTGCCGCACGACCCCCTGCGGTCTGGCGCCAGATGACGGACTCGGGCGTGACGGTGGGATCGGAGCGAAGGTCGGGAAGCGAGAGTCCCGGGAGAGTGATCGTGCGGCTCCCCACGCCCACGACGGAACTGCCCATGAGGCCCCCGCCATCGCAGCCGTAGCCGACTATCCCTCGTTCGTCCACCTCGATCCACGCATCGAGCTGATTGGCGAAGCGCAGTTTCTGATTTTGGACCAGGTGTGAGACATCATCGACATGCGCCGGCGGCGGTTCGTCGATATGCGTGATCCCCACCTGGAACGGAAGACTGGGAAGCCCCGTAATGGCCTCGGAAGGTATCCACGAGATGATGGTTATCGAAGATGAATGTCGAGTCATTCCCTCGCCTCTCTCGGGTCGTCGTGCAGTGAGTAATCGATGACTTCCTCCATGCGCATTGCGCTCCCGCGCGCCCACCCTTCGCTGAACCCGGCGTCCCCGAGGGCTTTGTGGACCGCGTTGACCCGCTCCTCGTAGGCACCTTGTTCGATCGGAGGACGCGGTGCGCCGATCGCCCAGCGCAGGGATTCCGCGCCTCCAAAGAGGACCGCCGCCTGATAGTGAAGATCGAGCTCGTGAAGCTCGCCGGCGAGATCCTCGAGACAGTCGGCGACGTCCCACTTGTCACCTAGCTGGCGCCACAGCACCAGGCTCTCTCGTGACAGCCTGACGGCGCGCGCGAAGTCACCCACCTCGCGCGTGCTCACGGCGATATTCATGAGAGCGCGCGCGATCCCCTGCTTGTCTCTCAAGCCCCTGAAGGTGACGAGGCTTTCCTCCAACATGCTCAGCGCCTTGGTTTGATCGCCTTTGATCTGAGCGATGAAGCCAAGGTTGTTGAGCGTCTGGGCGATGCCGGCCTGATCCCCGAGTCTCCGCCACTCCGCGAGGCTCTCCCGGTACAGCTTCTCGGCCGCCTCGATGTTGCCCTGATCGACCTCGAGGTTGCCGAGGTCCTTCGTCGACACGGCCACCCCGGCTTCGTCGCCCAACTGACGCTGTGCCTCGATGCACTCCTCGAGAAGGCGGCGGGCCTCGCTGAAATCGACGCGAGCGCGCGCCAGCATTGCTCCCCCGGCGAGTACGCGCGCGCGATGAAGACTGACGGTTCCCTCGGTGTGCTCGAGCGCGAGCCGGATCCAGCGACGGCCCTCGCTCACGTAGCCGCGTGTGGACCAAAAGTACGACATCCCGGCCGTCAATCTCAGCAGGACGGCCCACTCGTCTGTCTTCTGCGCCCACTCGAGCGCATCCTGGAGGTTGTCGTGGTCGAGCTCGAGCATCTCGAGCCAGTGGACCTGGTCGGGCCCACGAAGCTCGGAGCTTGCCCGCTCGGCCTGCGCGAGATAGTAGTGAGCGTGGGCCGCCTCGGTATCATCCTTCTCGCCGGAACCATCTAGGACGTCAAGCGCGTACTCCCTGATCGTCTGCAGCATCCCGAAGCGCGGCTCGTCCCCCAGAGACGGCACCTGACGCAGCAAGCTCTTGCCCGCCAGCGAGTCGAGCCCGTCGAAGAGATCGCGACCCGGATCTCCGGCGGCGGTCGCGATGATGGTGGCCGCGTCCAGGGTGAATCCTCCGCGGCAAACGGAGAGTCGCCGAAAGAGTGTCTGCTCTTCCGCTTCCAACAGTGTGTAGTCCCAATCGATCGCATTGCGAAGCGTTTGCTGGCGTGCGGGGAGGTCGCGCGGACCGCCTGTAAGCAGGCCCAACCGGCTGCTCAACCTGTCGAGGAGGACGGCTGGGGGCAGGAGCTTGACGCGCACGGCCGCCAGTTCGATGGCGAGGGGCAGGCCGTCGAGCCGATGACAGATTTCGGCGATGTAGCGAGCGTTCGCGTCGGTGAGTGCGAAGTCGGCCTTGACCGCGCGCGCACGCTCCACGAACAGCCCGACGGCGGAGTGCGCCGAAAGCTGTGCGATGTCGGGGAGGTAGTCGAGCTCGGGCAGTTCGAGGGGCGGGACCTGATATTCGTGCTCACTACTGATGCGAAGAGACGCGCGCGTGGTGGCGAGGATCTTGATGTCGGGACACTCCGCCAGCAACTTCGAGACGAGCGAAGCGGCGCCGATGACTCCCTCGAAGTTGTCGAGCATCAGCAACATGTGCTTGTCGCGTAGGAAGTTGGTGAGGCCCTCGAATGGCGACTCACCCGCGCTCTCCTGCAGTCCGACGCTCTGGGCGATGCGGGAGAGCACGAGCGACGGGTCTCCAAGTGAGGCAAGCGTAACGAGATGGACGCCGTCTCCGAACTCCCCGAGCAACCCCCTCCCGACCTCGATGGCGAGACGAGTCTTGCCGCAACCCCCCGGGCCGATCAGCGTGACCAGTCGAATTGAGGACAACAACTCTTTGATCTCGACGATCTCTCTCTCGCGTCCGACGAAGGTCGTGAGTTGAACGGGGAGATTGTCGGTGCGCGCTTCCTCGGAACGGAGAGGAGGAAAGTTGTCAGGCAGATCAGGATGGGTGAGCTGGTAGACGGTCTCGGGGCGGGTGAAGTCCTTCAGGCGATGAACACCCATGTCCTTGACGGCGGCTCCGGGGGGCAGGTTGTCGCGCACCATCTCCATCGTGGCCGACGACAGGAGGGTTTGGCCCCCGCTCGCGAGTCCCCTTAGACGGGCGCAACGACTCACGGTCTGGCCGAAGTAGTTTCCGTCTGCGAGCCGGGGTTCGCCCGTGTGCAGGGCGAGACGCACTCTAAGAGACACGCCCTCGGGCCACGGTTCGGCATGCAGCGCAAGCTGGATGGCGAGCACAGCCGCTAGCGCGTCGCTGGAACGGGAGAAGGCCGCAAAGATGCTGTCGCCTTCACCCTGGTCGCGCGGGATCGCTCCACCCTGCCGCTCGATCGCGTTCTGGATGATCGCATGATGGCGGGACACGGCCTGGAACATGGCTCTCGGTCGCTCCGTCCACAGCCTGGTCGAGCCCTCGATGTCGGTCAACAACAGGGTGACCGTCCCCGTCGGCAGGCTCGGCGAAGTGGTCTCGGCGGACCTCGTCTCAGATTCACCGGCGTCCGCGTGGGGGCGAACGCCGCCTTCTCGACCTTGCGGGCTGGTCACCTTCCGCCCCCCGAGCGCTTGGTTGTGGCGCTGTCATTGTCGCCCCTCAGCCTGCATAAGGCGAGGGGGATGACCCGCGCGCTGTCCTCGGGAGGGCCTCGGCTGTCCACGATGACTCGCGACAGCCGTCCACGATGCCCCGCGACATCTAGAGTGCGGTGGGAGGGACTTGAACCCTCACGTCCTTGCGGACACATGGCCCTCAACCATGCCTGTCTACCAATTTCAGCACCACCGCAACGTGGGCCTCACGTCCCCCTCTTCGGGGCCGGAAGGAGAGCCCCGACCGCACGTGGGGGTGCCGGCGGGGCGTCGCTCGATTATAGCGAGGACGGGGTCTTCAAGACCCCAGCGAGATGGGGGTCGCGTCGAAGCCGCCGAGCACGTCGAAGGTCACACCGTCGACTCGAGGCTGCGCCGCCCAAAACATCCTGAAGGAGCCCAGCGGCGCCAGTGGCGTCTCTTCGAGAATCGCCCGCTCCGCCTCCTGGTAGAGCTTGGTCCTGGCGGCCACATCGCCCTCCCGTTGCGCCCTTTCGAGGAGGGAGTCGACTTGGTCCGAAGCGAAGGCCGCGTGGTTGTCTGGAGAGTCGGAGTCGAACAGGGCGGCCAGGAACACGTCGGGATCCGGATACTCCGAGATCCACCCGAGGCGGTAGATCGAGTGCTCCTCGTCGCTCAACCGGTTGAGGTACTTGTTGAACGAGTAGGAGCGCAACTTCACCTCGAGGCCGGCGGCCTCGAGGTCTTTCTTGATGATCCTCGCCACCCTCGCTTGCGGTTGCTCGCGGGTGTACTCAATGGTTACGTTTCGCCCCTTCTGGGGGAGTTCGCGCACCAGACGTTCGGCTTCCTCGGGGTCGAACTCGCATAACTCTTCGCAGGCGTCGTCGTCGAAACCGGGCATGCCACTCGGCACGATTCCGCGCGGCGCGATCAAGGTGCCGGAGAAGATGTCCTCTCCGATGGTCTCTCGGTCGAGCGCGAGGTTGACCGCCCTCCTGAGTCCTTCGTCTTCGAGTTCGGGAGAGTCCAGGTTGAAGCCGTAGTAGGAGCCGACCAGCAGGGGCACAAAGCCGTTGTCGCCGTAGTCCTCTCTCGCCTGCTCGACCCGCGTCGCCGGCACCTCGGTGACATCCAGTTGCTCGTTCGTGAAGGGCACCCACGACGACGCCGCGTCGGGGAAAGGTATGAAGCGGATGCCCTCGAGCGAGACCTCCTCGAAATAGTCTTTGGCCGCCCTCAGCACCACGGGACCGCTCAGCTCGAAGGGTTGAGCCAGCTCGAAGGGACCGTTGCCGATCGGCTCGGACACGAAGTTCTTCGACTGCTTGAAGGCCTCTTCGGGCAGCGGAACAAGGCTCGGATGCGTGAGCAGCGTGGGAAAGCTGACTAACGGTTCGGAGAGTTTGATGACGAGCGTGCTTGCGTCCGGCGTCCGAACGCCGGACAGACGTTTGGAGTCGCCGAAGGCGTTGACCTCGTCGAAGCCCTGGACGAGCTCGAGCAGGTACGCGACGTCGGCGCCGTTGCGCTTGAGAGCGATGCGATTGAAGGCGAATGCGAAGTCCTGGGCGGTGACGGGGTCGCCGTTGTGGAAGGTGGCGTCCGGACGCAGGGAGAACGTGAAGGTGCGCGCATCCTTCGAGACGTCGATTCTTTCGGCCGCGGCGGGCTCTACGCTGGCCCCTTCCTGATCCCAACGCACGAGGCCCTCGTAGAGCTGACGTGTGATGAGCACGGATCCGGGGTCCTGAATGCGCATGGGATCCAGTGAGTTGGGCTCTCTGATGGCGACATTGAGGACGTTGTCCTCATCTTCGAACGAGGCGGTGGTGGCGTCGGGCGAGGGCATCGCCCCTGGGCTCTCTGTGGGAGAGACGTCGGGCGCTCCTGTGGCCGTCGCCTCGGGCCCGGCCGCCGGTTGGTCGTCGTCGGTGCACGCACCTGTCAGCAGCAGCATAGTGAGGCCGACGATGACGGCCCGCACCGCGCCGGTAGGGGTTGACATGCGAAGCAGGATTCCCAGAAATCCCCTCTACGAACCCGACAGCCGGAACGCGAGAAGAACAGTGGTGCCGGCGAAGATGATTGCGGTGATGACAGTGATGCGGTCCAGGTTCTTCTCCATCACGGTCGACCCCATCGCCGAACTCTGCATGCCTCCTCCGAACATCTCCGACACACCGCCGCCGCGCCCCGCGTGGAGCAAGATCAACAGGATCAACCCGAGTGAGACTGCGACATGGACGATGACGAGCGCGATGGTCACTTGAGGCACCTCTGTAGACGTGTAGACGGCGGTGTGGGCGGTGTCGAGAGTCGCTGCGACTCGTCGCTACGACCCAAGGAGACAGATTACCCGGTCTCGAACTCGAGCGCGAGACGCCGCCTCAGCGACCCCCGGTCGAGGCGAGCAGGTGCTGGTCGATACGGTAGACCCCGAAGGCATTGCGCTTCAAGAGAGGGACCGGCCGGGCCTCGAGCTGGAACTCCGAGGCCGGTATCCCGAGGCGGTGCGCCATCCGGAACAGTTTGTCCGTGAGGGCCTCGGCATTAGTGTCCGCCACTAGGAGGGTCCCCGGGGGCTCGGCCGAGAGGAGGAACCGCTTGAGCGAGCTGCCCTTGCGCGCTTTCTCGAGCTTGGCTCGCTCCGCCTTGGTCAGGCTCTTGTCCTCGGCGGAGATCTGACTGGCCGCACGAGGCTCCCACGACAGGGCGTCGTCGGTCGTCGTGTTGCCCCAAACCACGGCCCAGGTCGAATCCTCGGCCGCAAGTTGGGCGCCCGATTGGAGCCCGAGGACGGCGACGAGCAGAGCTGCGGCCATATACGCACCTCGGACCAGCCGGACGTCGACATGGTGTCCATGGTCGGCCATGGCAAGAAGGCTGGTGACTCGCCTGGTGATTCTCGTGCGGGGGCGAAGAACGGCGAGTGCCCCCCTCTGGAGGTAATTGCGTTGCCCTCTCATCAGTTCGAAGACCGTCAAGAGGCCCGACGCCAGCGACAGCGGGTCGCGCGTCATCGTCGCGGCCCTGCGGTCGGCCTCGAGCTCACGGTCTGTGAGCAGGCGCCTAAAGGCGATATGAGCCAGTGGATTCCAGGCCACGAAATCACGCAGGAAGCCCGCGACGAAGACGATGGGGACGTCGCGCGCCTCGAGGTGCGCTATCTCGTGCGCCAGGACTGCCGCGAGCTCCTCGTCGTTGAGCCTCTCGATCAAGTCCCGAGACAGCAGCACCCTGCCCCGTCGCAAGCCGACGGCGAAGGCGCCGGAGACGCCTCTCGGGAGAATCAAGAGCTCCGGTGTGTAGCTCAACCCCGCCGTCGAGGCGAGGTGACCCACGACGAAGCCCAGGTGATCGTCCCGCTCGTCGGGGGCCGAACAGCGCTCGATCAACCGTCCCAGGACCAGGGCTCCGCAGATCCTGCGGAGCAACATGACGGAGCTGACGGCGGCCCCGATGAAGAAGATCCAGGTTCCGGCGGAGCCGTAGAAGGCATACAGCGCCGCCTGACCGTTCCCATCCGAGAGAAACAGGAGATGAAGGAGGTTCTCCGAGCGCTCCTCGACGACCGCGCTGATCGGCTTAAGAACGGTGACCTCGGGCAGCACCCCTCCCTGGTAGATGAGTGCGGCGACGATAGGTAGAAGGAGCGGCAGACAGAGAAGTAGGCCGGAAGCGATTCCTCCCGGCTGGGAGATGGCACGCCGCAGCAGGATCGTAGCCACCAGGGTCGTCAAGGAAACGACCAGTACGACTACCCAGGCCGAATCGACTTCGAGGGCGAGGATCGTGGGAGAGGCGCTAACCACCGGTGTCTTTGGCCCTCCGTTCTTCGATCGCCGTTCTCAGGCGGTCGATGACCTCTTCGTCCTCCTCTTGGACCTTGTCGACCAGATAGGCGACGGCAGGATCGGGGAAATGATCGACCAGCCAGTCGACTACCGATTTGACCGTGGATTTGGCGTACTGCTCACGAGAGACGAGCGGGGAGTAGTGATGGGCGGGCTGGCCTTCGACTCGTCGCAGGAGGCCCTTGTCGGTTAGACGTCCGAGGGTCGTCATGACGGTCGTGTAGGCGATGTTGCGCTTCGACTTGAGTGACTTGTGCACATCGCGCACGGTGACCTCGTCCCTCTGCCACACGACCTCCATGACCTCTGCTTCGAGAGGCCCTAGGACCTCGGCAAGCGTGTGCTTACGTCTCGGCGCCATTCCCGCCCCCTGCCATGAAGGATTGAGTTCGAAGCTGCAGTCTACGACCCGAGTCGTATTTTCACTAGTGGTCGGATCTAGCCCCTTGCCAACCTGACCAGGTGGGGCATTATCTCGGGGCCTTTGAGATGACCCATCGAGCCGTTGCGGCTTGCGCTCTCGCCGAAGGAGTCGACTCCGTCCGAACTGACTCCCCCGCCCGAGACGAGCAGAGGCACAGGCCCGTCGGTGTGCGCCTTTCGAGAGCAGCTCGTCGAGTGATCCGCGGTAACCGCGATAACGGCTCTCTTCAGGTCGAGCGAGTCCAGCAGCGGGGCGAAGAAGTGGGCATCGATGTCCTCGATGCTGCGAATCTTGGCCTCGTGATCCCCGTCGTGAGCCGGCACGTCGGGCCCCTTGATGTGGATGTAGAGGCCGTCGAAGCCCTCGATCGCCTCCAGCGCGAGCGCGGCCCACCTCTCGTACTGCTCCTGGGGGGGAAGACCTGTGGGGGCCTCGACGACGCCCATGCCCATGAGCCTGGCGATCCCCAGCTCGACCGGCATCTCGACGAAGCAGCCCATCTCGGGACCGAACTTGTCCTTGAAGGACACGAGCTTCGGAACGTGGTCGCCGCCGTCGCGCGTCAGAATGAAGTTGCCGGGAAGCTTGCCGTCGGTTGTGCGCGCGGCGTTGGTCCCCGACGCGTCGAGTATCTCGAAGGACTTGCGAAGCCATACGTTGGTGAGTTCCGACGCGCGCCGTGCCGCGGGGTCGTCGGCGCTGTCCTCGACCGGCGTCACCGTCACGACTTCGTTGTCGAAGGTCTCGAGCGCGACCCCGAGGCTCCCCTTCCGCCCGTAGGCGGGGTCGGAGTTCTCGACCTCGGCCGAGAGCGGGCCCCCATTGCTGCGGAGCACCAGGATTCCCCTGTGGCCGACCGTGGCTTTGAACTCGAAGCTTGCGTTGTCGAGCGCGACCCTGTTCTGGACCTCTTCGGCGAGCGCGTGAGCTTCCTCGGAGCTGAGGTCCCGGCCGACCCTGCGGTCGACGATGTCCCAGCCATCAGAGTCGTTGGGCTCCACCGTGGCGAAGTTCACCCGGTAGGCGAGGTCGCCGTCGCGGACCTCGACTCCGGCCCCCACGGCCTCGAGGGGGCCGCGCCCGGTGTGGTGCTCGTGCGGGTCGTAGCCGAGCACGGCGAAGACCGCGATGTCAGACTCCGGCGCGATGCCCTCGCCGACCGTGGTGACGTAGCCGTTGCGGCCGCTCGCCGCGAGCCGGTCGAGGTGCGGGGTGTGAGCGACCTCGAGCGGGGTCTTGTCGTCGAGTGCGTCAAGCGGGTCGTCGCCGAGCCCATCGAGGATGACGTAGAAGAGCTTGTTCACCGCTCGGCCCTACGTTTTCGTGGCTTTGACTACGGCTGCGAACTCCGCAGCTTCGAGGCTCGCTCCCCCGACGAGCGCTCCGTCGATGTCGGGCTGCGAGGTTAGAGCCTCGGTGTTGCCCGACTTGACGCTTCCTCCGTACTGAATGCGGATCCCGTCGGCGACCGCTTGATCGAAGAGTTTAGCGAGGACGCTGCGAATGAGGCCACAGACCTTCTGGGCATCGTCCGGGGTCGCGGTCTTGCCCGTCCCAATCGCCCAGATGGGTTCGTAGGCGACGACGAGGGTGCGCGCGTCGTCGGCCTTGACTCCGGCCAATCCCTCGGTCACCTGACGCTCGACCTTGGATTCCGTCTCTCCGGCCTCGTGCTCTTCGTCTGTCTCGCCACAGCACATGATCGGGGTGAGGTCGTTGGCAAACGCGGCCTTGACCTTGTTGTTGACGGTGGCGTTGGTCTCGCCGAAGTGCTCGCGACGTTCGGAGTGTCCGAGGATGACGTAGTCGACGTGGAGCGAGGAGAGCATCGAGGGCGACACCTCGCCGGTGAAGGCGCCGTCCGACTCCCAGTGCATGTTTTGCGCCGCTAGCTTGAAGCTCTGGTGGCGGTCCTCGATGTTGGTCTGAACCGAGCGCAGCGCGGTGAACGGCGGGCACAGTGCGACCTCGACCTTGCCATGGTCGTGGTCGCCGAGCTCGTGACCGAGCTGGCCCACGAAGTGAATGGCGTCCAGATGCGTCTTGTTCATCTTCCAGTTGCCCGCAATCAGCGGAGTTCTCATGCGCGTCCCTTCTTGGTGTCGGTTAGTGCGGTCAGGCCGGGGAGGTCCTTGCCCTCGAGGAACTCGAGCGACGCCCCCCCGCCGGTGGACAGGTGCGAGACCGCGCCGGTCATGTCGAAGCTCTTGAGGGCTGCGGCAGAGTCTCCTCCGCCGGCGACGGTGAAGGCTCCCTCGGCAGTCGCCTCTGCGATCGCGGTGGCTATGGCGAGAGTTCCCGCGGAGTAGTCGGCGATCTCGAAGATGCCCATGGGTCCGTTCCACAGCACCGTGCGCGCTCCGACGATCCTCTGGGCGAATTCTCCGATCGTGGTCGGACCGATGTCGACGCCCATGCGGTCACCGATATCGGCGAGCGCAACGGTCTCGTGCGGCGATCCCTCCTCCG
The DNA here is from genome assembly GCA_030860505.1 of Actinomycetota bacterium. GTDB lineage: Bacteria > Actinomycetota > CADDZG01 > CADDZG01 > WHSQ01 > WHSV01. The sequence continues at coordinate 10,116 of JALZIB010000019.1, read as the reverse complement.
GCTCCTGCGCGGCGACTACGTCGGTGGGAAGGTGAATGGCGACGCCTTCGTCCTCGGCTCGCGCCAGCATCTCTCTGACGTCGTCGACGCGGTCGTCCTCGACCAGCGAACGTCCCACGTCTGAGCCCTGGGCGACGAGCAATGTGAAGGCCATGGCGCCACCGATGCAAATGGCGTCCACCCGGTCGAGCAGGTTCCCGATGACGTCGAGCTTGTCCGAGACCTTTGCCCCGCCGAGAACCGCAACATAGGGTCGTCCGGGCTCATCGAGCAGGCGTTCGAGCTTGGCGACCTCATCGTGGAGCAGGTGACCGGCGGCGGAAGGAAGACGCCCCGGCGGCCCGACGATCGACGCGTGCGCCCGGTGCGAGGCCCCGAAGGCGTCGTTGACGTAGGCGTGGGCGAGCGAAGCCAACGCGCCGACGAAGTCCGGGTCGTTGGCCTCCTCGCCCGGCTCGAAGCGGAGGTTCTCGAGCAGCACGACCTCAGCATCTGAGGCGCACGCCTCGACGGCCTCCGCTCCCACGACGTCTGCCACGATCGTCATCTCTCGTTCGAGCAACTCGGACAGCCGCGCGCCGACGGGGGCCAGTCGCAGTCCCTCGTCGATCTCGCCCTTGGGCCGCCCGAGGTGCGAGCACACGACGAGCCGCGCGCCTTTATCCAGGAGAGCGCGCAGCGTCGGAAGGACCGCGCGGATGCGCATGTCGTCACCGATGACTCCGTCTTTCAGAGGAACGTTGAGGTCGCAACGCACGAGCACGCGCTCGCCCGAGACGTCGAGTGAATCGATCGAGGGAAGGCCATCGTCTGTCATGACCCGAGGTTATCGGGCTTGACCAGGTCACGCCCCGATCTCCTTCAGGAGGTCATTCTTGACTTCTGCGGATCCAGCCCCCGATTCGGTGGGTTAAATCCGCACAGAACGATGGTGCTCCAATGTTGAATGGGTGAGGGCTGCCTTCTTTCCACACTTCCCTCTTGATTTGCGTTTTCGGTTGGCTACAACTTTGCGGCCACCAACTCGGCTAGGTCTACCAGGCGGTTGGAGTAGCCCCACTCGTTGTCGTACCAGCCGAGCACCTTGACCATGTTGCCGTTGGTCATCGTCTGGTCCGAATCAAAGATGCACGACGACGGGTTGCCGACGATGTCGGTGCTGACGAGAGGATCTTCGCTGTACTCGAGGTAGCCCTTGAGACTCGAGCTCGACGCCGCCTCCCGGTAAGCGTTCTTGACTTCGTCGACCGAGACGTCTGAGCCCACCACGGCGACGAGGTCGGTAATCGAGCCGTCCGGCACGGGGACGCGCAGCGATATTCCGTCGAGCTTGCCCTTGAGCTCCGGCAGCACTAGCGCCGTGGCCTTCGCCGCGCCCGTGCTCGTCGGGATGACGTTGATGGCAGCCGCACGCGCTCGGCGCAGGTCGCTGTGGGGGAAATCGAGAATGCGTTGGTCGTTCGTGTACGCATGGCACGTCGTCATAAAACCGCGCTCGATACCCCAGTTGTCGTGCAGGACCTTGGCGAGGGGCGCGACGCAGTTTGTCGTGCACGATGCGTTCGAGACGACGTGGTGCTTATCCGGGTCGTAGCTGTCGTCGTTGACCCCCAGCACGAAGGTTGCGTCCTCCTCTTTGGCGGGGGCGGAGATCAGCACCTTCTTCGCACCGGCGTCGATGTGCTTGCGAGCGTCACTTGCGTTGGTGAAGAAGCCCGTCGATTCGACCACGATGTCTACACCAAGGTCCCCCCATGGCAGAGCGCCGGGGTCTCGCTCCGATAGCACCTTGACCTCGGTTCCGTTGACCGTGAAGCCGTCGCCTGTGGCTTTGATCTCCTCGCTGAGCCTGCCGAGGACGGAGTCGTACTTCAGCAGGTGCGCGAGCGTCGTCGAGTCGGTCAAGTCGTTGACGGCAACGAGCTCCAGATCCGAGCCCTTGGCCTTGAGCGCCCTGTACAGGTTCCTCCCGATGCGCCCGAACCCGTTGATGCCGATGCGCGTCGCCATCGAAGCCTCCTCATGTGGTCTTAATCGGTGTGGTCTCAATCGGTTGGTCGCCGATCCTAATGCCGCCGGGGTCGTCTCACCGATCCGAGCGCCTGGAAGGCGCGCGCAAGAGCATCCGGATCGTGGACCCCGTCCTCGGTCGAGACATCATCCTCGAGCACCTCGATGCCGAGGTTCTCGATCTCCCGGCGGTCGAAGGCGACGCCGTCGACGTCGAGCACGGGGGCCTGCAGCACGACCGCATCGACGGTCTCGGCCCCCGTGTGCGCGAGCACCGACTCGACGTGCGCGGTCCCGTCCAGTCCGGAGGTCTCGCCCTTCTGGATGCGATTGTTGGCCACGAGAATGCGCTTGCCGCTCGTGTCGCAGAGCGCGTCGCGTATGCCGGGGACCAGCAGTGTGGCGATCAGGCTCGTGAAGAGGCTCCCAGGGCCGAGGATGACCTGGTCGGCTCGACAGATCGCGTCGACCGCCTCCTCGCACGCCGCGGGGTGGGCGGGCTCGAGGTAGACCGCCTGGATGGGACCCTCGGTCTGGGCCACCGCCACCTGGCCTCTCACGACGTCACCGTTGACGAGGGCTCTGAGGTCGACGATCTCGGTCGTCGACGGCCACACGCGACCGTCGGACTTCAAGAGCTTGCCGGCCTGTTTGATCGCTTCGACGAAGTCTCCGGTCATCTCGGTGAGTGCCGCGATGAGGAGGTTGCCGACCGGGTGACCCGTCAACTCCCCGCTTTCGAAACGGTGCTGGTAGAGCGCCGCCATGTCGTCGTTCGAAGCGAGCGCCAGCAGGCAGTTGCGGATGTCGCCCGGAGGGGGAACGCCAAGCTCTCGCACCAGCCGTCCCGACGACCCTCCGTCGTCGGCGACGGTAACGACGGCGGCGATGTCGTCGGCGTAGAGACGGGCGGCGCGGAGTGACACCGCCAGGCCGTGGCCCCCGCCGATCCCGACGACTCTCATCCGAGACTCACTGCGTGGGCTCGCGTTCCACGTCCCTGTGGATGACCTTGGCCCCGTAGCCCTTCCCGGCAATGAAATTGCAGATCTCCGTGGCGAGCGTGACGGAGCGATGACGACCCCCCGTGCAGCCGATCGCCACCGTGAGGTAATGACGTCCCTCGTTTTGATAGCCGGGCAGTAACACCGCGAAGAGGTCCTGGATGCGCGCGAGGACATCGTGCGTCTGTTCGTGTCGCATGACGTAATCCTTGACCGGCTCGTCGAGCCCGGTTAGCGGCCGTAGCTCGTCGATCCAGTGGGGGTTGGGGAGAAAGCGGACGTCGAACACGAGATCGGCGTCGAGAGGCAGGCCGAACTTGTAGCCGAACGAGATGACGGTCGTCTTGAGCCCCTCTGAGGGATCACCCGCGTCGAAGTAGGCGCCCAGGCGCAAGCGCAGCTCGCGCACCGAGATCTCGGTCGTGTCGATGATGAGATCGGCGCCGTCGCGAAACGGACGGACGAGCTCGCGCTCGCGTTGGATTCCGTTGATGAGCCTGTCCGACAGCGGGTGACGTCGCCGGCTCGCTTCAAAGCGCTTCTCGAGCTCGTCGTCCGAGGCCTCGAGGAACACCAGCCGGTAGTTGCAATAGTCGCGCCGCAGCTTCTCGAGTTCCTTCGCAGCCTCGCGGAAGAACGTCCCCCCGCGGGCATCGATCACGAGCGCGACACGGGCGATCTCGTGATCTGCCTGGAACACGAGCGACAGCATCTTTCGAATAAGCGCCGGTGGGAGGTTGTCGATCACGAACCAGCCGAGGTCCTCGAGTGCCTTCGCGGCCTCGGATCTCCCCGCACCGGACAATCCGGTAAGGACGGTCACGTCCACCTCGCGCGCCCGTCGTCGCACGTTCACGACGCTCTCCTTTCGTCTGACGAGTTCGGAGCCGAGCTCCTCTCGTCTCCCCCGCTGGCCGTGCCGTTTAGATGCAAGGCCTCGAATACTGCGTCGGCCACCGCGCGTGGAAGGCCGGGTACCTCGTAAAGAGCCTCGATGGAAGCCTCTCGGATCTTCTTGACTGAGCCGAACTGCCGGAGCAGCTTCTTTCGACGAACTTGGCCCAAGCCTGCGATGTTGTCGAGCACGCTCTGGGTCATGGCCCTGCCGCGCCGATTGCGATGGTAGGTCACCGCAAAGCGATGGGCCTCGTCGCGAATGTGCTGCAGGAGGTAGAGGGACTCGGAGCCCCGCGGGATGACTACGGCCTCGGAGTGGCCCGGCATGAAGACCTCCTCCATGCGCTTTGCGAGCGAGACGACGGCGACGTCGTCGATGCTGAGCTCGTCCATGACCTCGATCACTCGGTTCAACTGCCCCTTGCCACCGTCGATCACCACGAGGTTGGGTGGGTAGGCGAACTTGCGCGCTCCTGGATCCTCTCGTCCCCGCTCCCGCTCCTCGAGATAGCGCTGGAAGCGCCGCCGGATGACCTCGCCCATGTTGGCGAAGTCGTCTTGGCCCTGGTTCCACTTGATTGCGAAGCGACGGTAGTCACTTCGTTTCGGAAGCCCATCCTCGAAGACGACCATGGATCCAACCGCCTCGGTTGGGCCCGTGTTCGAGATGTCGAAGCACTCGATGCGAAGAGGCGCGTCCTCGAGCCCGAGCTGGTCTTGCAACTCTTTGAGCTGTCGGGAACGCGAGGCGAAGTCGCTGGCGCGTTTGAGGCGGTGCTGCGCGAACTGCTCTCTGGCGTTGCGGGTGACCGTTTCGAGCAGAGCGCGCTTCTCACCCCTCTGCGGCACGCGCAACGCAACCTTCGTGCCTCGTTCCGCCGCAAGCCATGACTCGATGAGTCTGTGGTCCTCCGGCTCGACCGGAACGAGAACCTGCTTGGGAACCTCGGCGTCGAGATAGATGCGCTCGACGAACCGGGCCACCAACTGGTCGGTGTCGAGGTCCTCGACTTTGTCCACGACGTAACCCTTGCGCCCGGTGACCCTGCCCCCGCGTACGAAGAACACCTGGAAGGCGGCTTCGAGGTCGTCGTCGGCCATCCCGATGACGTCCATGTTCTCTCGCCTCGAGGACACCATCTGCTGCTTCTCGATCGCTTTGCGCACGTTGTCGAGTTGGTCGCGCAACTTCGCCGCGTGCTCGTACTCCTGCCTCCCGGCCGCTCCCTGCATCTCCGCCTGCAGGCGGTCGAGGATCGGCTTGGTGTTTCCGTCGAGGAAGTTGCAGAGCTCGAGCGCGATTTTACGGTGCTCCTCAGGATCCACGGCCCCCACACACGGCCCGGCGCAGCGCTCGATGTGAAACAACAGGCAGGGCCGGCCGCGCCTACGGCACCGGTCGAAGACCCCCTGCGAGCAGGTTCGCATCGGGAAGGTCCGCAGCAGCAGATCGAGAGTGTCGCGAATGGCGTAGGCGTGAGCGAAGGGGCCGAAATACTTGACTCCCTTTCGCTTCCGTTCCCGCAGCACGCGCGCGCGAGGAAACTCCTCGTCGAGCGTCACGGCGAGATAGGGGTAGCTCTTGTCGTCCCGATAGCGCACGTTGTAGCGAGGCCGATGCTGCTTGATAAGGGTGACCTCGAGCTGAAGCGCCTCCACCTCGTTGCTCACTACGATCCACTCGACAGTGGCCGCCGCCTCGATCATGGCTGCGGTGCGGGGGTGGAGGTCGGAGGCGAAATAGTTCGAGAGCCGGGCGCGCAGTGACTTCGCCTTACCGACGTAGATGACCCGGCGGGAGGCGTCGAGGAACATGTAGACGCCTGGTGTGGTGGGAATCGAGCCGGCCTCTGGGCGCTCGAGGGTCCTGCGAACTCTCATGGGCTCCATTGTCGCCCATCCCTCAACTCCGGCGGGCGGATTATGAGGGCGTGCGCAAACGGGCCGCCCCGAGGGACGGCCCAGCGAACATGAGTCGGCCTAGGACCAGGAGATGCCCGTGCCGAATACCAAAGCGGCGAACACGAAACTGAACAACAGACTCATCTGCACCTCCACAACATGCTAGACACCAAATGGAACCACGCGCGGAGGCGGATCTCAATTCCCCAAACGAGTCGAACTCGCCACCCAATTGGGTGAGTACGGCGCCCTCGGCAAAGTATCAATGCGCCCGCCCTCGAGTCGGCTGAGCCGTTAGACCCAGGACATTCCAGGCCGATCATTCAAGAAGCTCGGGCCGCCGCTCGCGCGTGACTCTTTCGGACTGCTCTCTGCGCCATCGTTCGACCTCGCCGTGGTGTCCGGACAGCAACACCTCGGGCACCTGATGTCCTCGGAACTCGGCCGGCCGCGTGTACTGCGGATACTCGAGCAGTCCCGATGTGTGCGATTCCGAGTCGAGCGACTTAGCGTTTCCCAGCACGCCGGGCACAAACCGAGAAACGGTCTCGACCATGACCATCGCCGCCAACTCGCCCCCGGCGAGCACATAGTCACCGATCGATAGTTCCTCGTCGGCGAGATGCTCGGCGACCCTCTCGTCTACGCCCTCGTAACGGCCGCAGATCAGGATGAGGTGCGAGAGCGCGGCGAACTCCTCGACGCGTGTGTGATTCAGCAACGAGCCGCGCGGGGACAGCAGCACGACATGGGCGGCGTCGCTGCGCAGGGTCTCGACCGCGTCGAAGATCGGCTCGGGGCGCATGACCATCCCAGCACCCCCGCCGTAGGGTTCATCGTCGACACTTCGATGCTTGCCGAGCCCGTGAGCTCGGAGATCGTGCAATCGGACCTCGAGCTTGCCGCTCTCGATCGCCCGGCCCAGCAGACTGGTGTCCAACAGGCACGAGAACGTCTGGGGGAAGAGGGTGACGATGTCGATTCGCATGCGCGCTAGTCCAAAAGCCCGGGCGGCGGGTCGATGACCAGGCGTTTGGCGTCGACGTCGACCTCGACCACGATCGCTTTGACGAGCGGGACGAGGAACGCGCCTCCGTTCACTCCTTCGACCGAGACGAGGTCCTGGGCGGGCCCGGCGACGATCCCGGAGACCTCGCCGACGGCCCTCCCGTCGACGGTCGCCACCGCGCAGCCGACGAGCTCGTCCTGCCAGAAGTGGTCGTCGTCCAGCTCGCGTCGCTGCTCGGACGACACGTACACGGGCCCGCGCAACGCTTCTGCCTCCGAGCGGGTCGCTACTCCCTCGAACTTGACCAGCAGGCGGTCACCCTTGTGCGTGTGGGAGTCCTCGACGACCAACTCCGTGCCGTCCCAGCGCAGGAGCGTCGAACCGGGATCCCAGCGCTTGGGGTCGTCGGAGATCGCGACCATGTAGACGTAACCGTCGAGCGCGTGGGGTTTGCCGATTTCGCCTGCCAGCAGCAGGCCGGGGTCGCCGGAGCGGGAACCCGGATGTGTCAGTCGACGACCTCGACCATGACGGAATGACCGTCACGCTGCCCTGCCGCGCGCGCCAGGGTCCGCAGAGAACGAATGATTCGCCCCTGCTTGCCGATGATCTTGCCCATGTCGTCTGGGTGCACGGTGACCTCGATCACCGTGGTGTCGCCCTCGCCCTCGACTTCGGTGATCGAGACGTCGTCGGGGTTGTCGACCAACCATGGCGTTACGTACTCGAGTAGCTGGGCGGTCATCTAGCCGTCCTTAGGGCCGTCGTCGTCGTCCGCCTCGGGGGCGGCCGCCTCCTGGTCCGTTGCCTCCGGCAGGTCGGCGGGCTCTTCGCCGGCGGGCCTCTCGAGGGTCTCCTCGGCGGCCGTCACGGAAGCGGCCGCAGTCGCCTTCTTGCGGACCTCCTCCTGCGTCGGCGGCGCCGGTGGGGTCTCTCCGCTGAACTCGGCCCAGGCCCCCGAGATACGCAACAGGTTCTTGACCGTGTTGGACGGCTGCGCCCCCCGGCCGAGCCAGTAGACGGCCCGATCCGACTTGATGACGATCTCCGACGGGTCCTGCCTGGGGTGATAGTGCCCGATCGCCTCGATGATCCGGCCGTCACGCGGGCTACGCGAGTCAGCCACGACCACACGGTACGACGGCTGCTTCGTTTTGCCGACGCGCATCAACCTGATCTTGACCATGCTTCTCCTTACAGACTTGACGAGGCTTGCTGGAAAGGGATTTGTAACGGCCCAGGAGTCTACCAGCAGGCCGCGGCCTCCCCGCGAACGGCCCGGATGCGCGATCTCGTTGCCGATCTGGTCGCTATTCGACTATGGCGCTCGAAAGAAACAATGAGCTGAGGCTCCAGGGCACCGCGCGTTCCGTGGGAGGATCGCGCCCGACGCTGCGATTGATGCCGGATGGCTGCTGTGCGCCTCTAGCGCCGCCCTCGCCGGCGCGGAGCGTCTCTGGTCGGTCTAAGAGAGGCTAGAAGCCCATCCCGGGGGGGAGGTTCATGCCTTTGGGGAGCTTCATCTTGCCCTTGCCGCCTCCGCCGCCCATCATCTTCATCATCTTGCGCACCTGGTCGAATTGCTTGACCAGCTTGTTGACCTCCTGGATCGAGCTGCCCGAGCCGACCGCGATGCGCTTGCGGCGGCTGCCGTTGAGGACCTGGGGGTTGTTGCGCTCCTCGGTGGTCATCGAGCGGATGATGGCCTCGATCTTGGGCATCTGGGCGTCGATCTGGTCGTCGGCCACCGGGAGCTTCGACATGCCCGGCATCATGCCGAGCACCTGGCTCATCGGCCCCATCTTCTTGAGCGCCTGCATCTGGCCGAGGAAGTCCTCGAAGGTGAACTCCGCCTTGCGGAGCTTCGCCTCCATCTTCTTCGCCTCGGCCTCGTCGAAGACGGACTCGGCCTTCTCGATGAGGGTGAGCACGTCGCCCATGCCGAGGATGCGGCTCGCCATGCGGTCTGGATGAAACGGCTCGAGGTCGCCGAGCTTCTCGCCCACACCGGCGAACTTGATGGGGCGGCCGGTGACGTAGGCCATCGACAGGGCCGCGCCGCCGCGCGCGTCGCCGTCGAGCTTCGTGAGAACCACGCCGGTAACCTCGACCTCCTCGAGGAAGGACTCGGCAACATTGACCGCGTCCTGACCGGTCATGGCGTCGCACACCAGGAGGATCTCCGTGGGTTCGACCGCGTGCGCGACGTCGCCGAGCTCTTTCATGAGCTCCGGATCGACGTGCATGCGGCCCGCCGTGTCGACGATGAGATCGCTGAAGCCCTCGTCCTGCGCGTAAGAGAGCGCACGCCCCGCGACCCCGGACGCGTCGTGGTCCGGTGCATCGAGCTCGGCGTGAACCGGCACGTCGACCTGCTCGCCGAGAAGTTGCAGTTGACGGATCGCGGCGGGACGCCGGAGGTCGCAGGCGGCCAGAAGAGGCTTACGGCCCTGGCCTTTGAGCAGACGGGCGAGCTTGCCGGACGCGGTCGTCTTACCTGAACCCTGAAGGCCCGCCATGAGGATGACGCGCGGGGGCCTTGATGTGACCTCCAGGCCGACGTTGGCCTCGCCGAGGATGTCGACGAGCGCCTGGTTGACGATCTTGATTATCTGCTGTGCCGGCGTAAGGCTCTTGTGAATCTCGGCCCCCTCGGCGCGCTCGCGCACGTCTTTGACGAACGCCTTGACGACCTTGAGCGCGACGTCGGCCTCGAGCAGAGCGAGACGAATCTCTCGCAACACCTCGTCCACCTGCTTCTCGGTCAGGCGGCCGCGCGACTTCAGTCGCGTGAAGATGTCGTCGAGCCGGTTTGAAAGTGAGTCGAACATGGGCTTCTTTCTCTGGAGCGGTAACCCTCGCTAGAGTACGGCGAGTGCGAGCCCTACGGCGATCATGCCGAGGCCCACGACGGTCCCGATCAACTGAATGCGACGCAAACGCTCTCTGGGCTCGGTCATCGCCCTCTCGACCTGAGAGACGCCCGTCAGCCACACGCCCAAGCCCACGAGCAGAGCGCCTGCGAAGTCGGACGGCTCGAGCATGCGATAGGCCAGGTAGCCGAGTCCAACCGAGGCAAGCCGCAGCGGCAGCCGGTACTTCTCATCGAGTCGTGGCTCGGAGTGCCCCGCCATCAGGAGAGAATCGCGTCGACGTACGCCTTGGGGTCGAACGGCTCGAGATCGTCGATGCTCTCGCCCACCCCGATGAGCTTGATGGGGATGTCGAGCTCGTCTTCGATGGTGAGGGCGATCCCGCCCTTCGCGGTCCCGTCGAGCTTCGTGAGCACGATCC
>JALZIB010000120.1 GCA_030860505.1 Actinomycetota bacterium | reverse complement strand
CGGCGATCTTGTCGGCGTAGCCGTCCCAGCTCTCCTCCTCGGCGCAGAACACGGTGGTTGTCTCCGGTAGCGGGAATCGCAGCTCATCGATCTCCACGATCGCGTTGCCCTGCCCGGAGAACCCGTGGTTGAGCTTGATTACGACCGTTTCGATTCCGGGGACGTCGGCCCGCAGGCGCCGAATCGCGTCCTCGACCCCTTCGACCGAGAAGAGATCTTCGACGCCGGGCAGAACGGGAACCCCGGCCGCACCCGCCACTCTGCGGGAACCGCTCTTGGAGCCCAACGACAACGCCGCTTCAGGGGAGGGGCCGTACAGGGGCATGTCGAGTCGCTCGGCGATGATCCTTTCCCACGACGTGACGTTGAAGGGAAGGATGTACGCGTCCCCGCGTCCTCCGACATGATCCCGAATCACATCCAGGGAGCGCGGCCGGTCCACCAGCTTCGACGACAGCGCGCAGGGGCGCGCGTCGTCGAGACTCACCATCGTCAGGCGGGACCGCGCGCTCACGGGATCGTCGAGGAACGTCATGTAGTAATCGACGATGGCTTCGTCGACCGGCATCGATGTGACGTAGACGATCTCCACCTGCGGATTCCGAAGCCACAGCAGCGCGAACAACATGCGTTCCTCGTAGAACGTGATGCCCGAGATCTTTCGCAACTCCGGCTCTGCGAAGCTGATCGAGGGGAGCACGACGATGACGCCGCGCTCCAGAGCCTCCAGGCCCCCGCCGCCCATGCGGTCGACGAAGGCGCGCTGGCGTCCGACGAAATCGCTGCTGGGCGTCGTGGACATCGCACCATCTTCACCGCTGGTTGGGGTACATAGGGACGATGGTTTCCATCAAGAAGCTCGACGAGGTCGCCGGATGGATCCGGGAGGCGGACCGCGTGACCGCGCTGACCGGAGCCGGCATCTCCACCGATTCCGGCATCCCCGACTTTCGGGGGCCGAACGGAGTGTGGACCAAGGACCCGGCGGCGCAGCGCCTGTCGCACATTCGCCACTACATGCAGGATCCCGAGGTGCGCGTGCTGGCGTGGCAGGGCCGGCTGAACCATCCCGCGTGGAACGCGGCGCCGGGCCCCGGCCACCAGGCGCTGGCGGCGCTCGAGCGCAAGGGCAAGCTCCACACGCTCGTAACGCAGAACATCGACGGGCTACATCAACTGGCCGGCACCTCGGAAGAAATCCTGATCGAGATTCACGGCACCATCAGGGAGGTCGTCTGCATGGATTGCGGCGGACGCGCTCCGATGCAGCTTGCGCTCGAGCGGGTGCGAGCCGGCGAAGCGGACCCGCCGTGCCGGAGTTGCACCGGGATTCTGAAGTCGGCGACGGTGTCGTTCGGTCAGAGCCTCGATCCCGACGACCTCGAACGAGCCTCCGAAGAGGCTGGACGAAGCGATGTCCTTCTCGCCCTCGGTACCTCGCTGGGGGTCTATCCGGTGGCCTACCTGCCCAATCGGACGCTGGAGCGGGGGGGCCGGCTGGTCATCGTCAATGCCGAGCCCACTCCGTTCGACAGGCGCGCCGCGGCGGTCTTCAACGCGCCCCTGTCCGACGTGCTAGAGAAGCTCGTCGCTCTCGTCTAAGCGCACCTGTCTTCGGAGCCGGCGCGCTACGTGGTGGCGGGAGGAGGATTCGAACCTCCGTAGGCTAAGGCCGACGACTTTACAGGCCGCTCCCTTTGGCCACTCGGGCATCCCGCCGATGAAAAAGGGCGCAGCGTGTACCGCTGCGCCCCAGAGACTAACGGACGATTCGTCCGGCGCGACTACTTGCTGGCCTGGCCCTCTTTGCCGGGACCCGCTTCTTCCAAGATGGCGTCGAGTTGGTCGTTGGCGCTCTCGGGGTCGTCGAACTCGTCCGCAACCGTCCCGAGGTCGGCCGCGTAGGGGTCAAATCCGCCCTCGTAGAGGTTGGTCGACAGCGCGGCCATGAGCGCGCTCTGCGCAACGCCGAAGGCGCCGGTGGCCGGCGAGCCGGCCGAGCCGAGCAGCGCATCGGAGCCGTCGTCGAGGGTCGAGCGGTCGGGCATGAAGGAGTCACCGAAACGACGAGCGAGCGTGAGGCTTTCGATCTGCTCGACCCTCTTGCCCTCGGCAATGGTTACGGAACCACCTGCGCGTCGCTCTGCGATGTTGAGCCACTTCATCAGGGTCTCCTGCGGGTTGCGGGCGACGCCGTCGGGGCCGTAGTAGCCGAAGTGCACGTGGGCCGGAGTGCTGATGGCGTTTCCTGTGTTGCCGCAGTAACCGATGATGTCGCCGGCCTCGACGGTGCTCCCGATCGGGAACTCCTCGTCGTTGAAGTCACTGAGGTGAGCGTAGTACCAGTACCCGCCGTCCGACCGGAAGAGCCGGGCGACCTTGCCTCCGAGACCGGCGTCGCCGTAGTTGACCTTGCCCGATTCGGTGGCGAGCACGGGATCGCCGTAGCTGCAGAAGACATCCTGGCCCTCGTGGGTCCGCACGATCGGTCCGGGGCCGTAGCGAGGAGCACCCCAAGTGTCGGTCCAGGCGGCTTTGCCGCCGATGATGAAGGGTGCGTAGACGTCACCGACGATCTGCTCGAGGGGGACGCCCAGTGCCCTGAGCTCATTCGCCACTCGCAGGAGATTGTCGGTCGTGAACGATCCGCCCACGGGAACGTAGGTGCCCCTGGGGGGTGGCCCTGAGGGCGGCTCGGTGCTGGGAATGGCTCCGCCGCGACTCTGTGGCTTATCTGGGGACTTGTTGTTGTCGTCGGGCTCTCTCGTGGGGGGCGCCACCGTGCCGCCACCGCCGATGGGGCTGCCACCGCCACCGCCTGAGCCGCTCTCATCTCCGCCGCCGCTCTCATCTCCGCCGCCGCCGCCATCTCCGCCGCCGCCGTCATCTCCGCCGCCGCCGCCGGGCAGTGGGCTCTCGGAGGGCTCTGGCTCCTTCGGCGGCTTGGGGTTGGGGTCCTTCGGGAGGATCGGGGGCAGGGTCGGCGTCGGCAGAATTTGCTTGGCCTCGGCATCGGGCGCGACGACCTGTGAAGCGGGCCTCGGAAGGAGAATCGAGGCGAACAGGAGGATGACGATGCCGATGATGATCCGTGCGCCAGTTTTCACTACTTCCTGAACCCCACCTTGGTTGCGTTGTTGTAGCGGTTCTCGAGTGCCGTTCGCCCGTGGTGTAGTCGTCGCCCCACTCTACGGCGCATCCTTTCTCAAGTTTCTCTCCGTAACCGCAAAATCCTTCCGCTTCAGAACAAGCTCGGGGCCGATATGAGTTTCCGGGAAGACCGGCGTCTATATGGCCGCTTTGAGTGAACTCATAGTCTGTTTCGGTGGTCTCGAGGCGCTCACGCACGCTCGCGGCCGGCCGGCTGCTCGTAAGGCCTCTCTTCTCCGCTGCTCTTGGGTTTGCTAGCGTCGAGGCGTGGCCGTCACGGGAATCCTGCTCGCCGCCGGGCGGGGCGAGCGCCTGCGGCCGCTGACCGACGTGATCCCCAAACCGGCCCTTCCCCTGCTGGACGTCCCACTGGGGGCATGGGCTCTGGCGCGCCTGCACGAGGTCACGAGCGACGTCGTGGTCAACGTCAGCCACCTTGGCGACGTCATCGCCGGGGCGCTGGGCGGCTACGGGGATTTCGAGACGCTCGATGAGGGGGCCGAGCCCTGGGGCACCGGGGGAACGCTCGCCGCCCTGCGCGACCGGATCACGGACACCGCTCTGGTGTGCAACGCAGACTCGCTCATCGAACTCGACCCGGCGGACCTCCTCGACGTGCACCAAGCCTCGGGCTCGGCCGCCACGATCGTCGTTCGGCCGGTGTCCCTCGGCGCCGACCTGACGACCAGAGGAACGAAGGCCGCCGCGTTCGTCGACCGGCGGCTCGATCCCGGCGCAGCCGGAGCGCAGTATCTCGGAGCGGCCGCGATCGACGCCTCGGCCCTGGCGCTGTTGCCCGAGGAGCGCCCGGCCGGTCTCGCGGAGCGGCTGCTGCGGCCGCTCATCGACCGCGGAGAGGTAACGGTCTACGAGGTCGGCGGACGCGTTCTCGATGTCGGCACGGTCGCTCGTTACCTCGAGGCGTCGCTCGGACTCCTGGACGGCAGAGGACCTCGCCCGCCCCATTCGCCTCCGGGTCGGTTCTTGAACGTGCCCGGTGGAAGGGCCTACCTCGGGCCTGCGGCCACGGCGGACGTGGCCTCGCTCGGTCCCGGAGCGATCGTGCTGGCGGGCGCGACGTTGCGGGAGGGCAGCGTAGTGAGCGACGCCATCGTGTGGCCCGGCGAGGTCGTCCCCGCCGGGGAGCGAGTCCACGACGGGGTCTGGGCTCTCGGACGCCTGATTCCCGCCTGAGCTCGGGTTCTCCGGCTCCTGAGTTTCGATAGGCGAGACTCCTCGCATTCAGAAACCGGGGTGGGGGTTAGAAAACTGAGGCGTCGGCGAGGTTGGTCAGCAGGGGTGGGTAGACCAGAAGCGCCACCAGGGCCGCCGCCGCCACCCCCATCGCGGCGGTCAGCAGGTAGGGGACCTCGACCCGTTCGGCGACGTCGGGCGACTCGAAGAACATCTTCTTCACGACGGCGAGGTAGTACCACGCGGCGATAACGGTGTTGACGCCCATCACCACGGCGAGCCAGTAGACCCCGGCCTCGATCGTCGCGAGGAACACGAACAGCTTGGCGATGAGTCCCGCCATCGGGGGCGCGCCGGCCAGCGAGATGAGAAAGCCGGTGAACAGCAGCGCCAGGGCGGGGCTTCGCTGCCACAGCCCCGAGTAATCGCTGATGAAGTAGGAGCCGCCCTTGCGAGCGAAGGCGACCGCGGCGGCAAAGGCGCCGAGATCCATGAGGCCGTAGATGACGAGGTAGATCACGGCGGCGCCGAAAGCCTGCTCGCTGGCCCCCGGATTGTCGGGATTGATCAGCGCCAGACAGACGAGGATGTAGCCGGACTGGGCGATCCCCGAGTAGGCCAGCAGCCGAATGATGTGCTGCTGACGTAGCGCGATGAGGTTGCCGACGGTCATCGTCAACACGGCAAGCACCGCAAAGACGGGGGCCCACATGTCGGCGACCTCGGGGAACGCCTTGAACATCAATACCAGCAGCCCCACGAACCCGCCGATCTTCGACGCCGTGGACAAGAAGGCGGCGACCGGCGCCGGCGCGCCCTCATAGGTGTCGGGGGCCCAGAAGTGGAACGGCACGGCCGAGATCTTGAACGCAAAGCCGACCACCACGAAGAACACGCTGAGCACGATGATCG
>JALZIB010000104.1 GCA_030860505.1 Actinomycetota bacterium | reverse complement strand
GGTGGGCGCTACTGGGATCGAACCAGTGACCTCTGCCGTGTGAAGGCAGCGCTCTCCCGCTGAGCTAAGCGCCCGGGAAGGGGACATGATACCTGGGCACACAGGCCCGCCCACTCTCCGATGTGATTGTGGGTGCTGGTACACGTTGAGCGCGCATTCTGGCCATGAATCAACGCTGGGGGCGCGTATGGCGCCCATGAATCGCCTCGTGGACTACGCCTCGGCTCGTTTCCGCGACGCTTCGATTTCTCTCCAGGCTGCGTCTCGGCCCTCGTGACCCTGGGTCGACGAGGACTTGTTCGGCTCCAGCATCTTGTAGACGTCGAAGAAGTGCTCGATCTCGCTCATGATGTGAGAGGGAAAGTCCTCGATCGTCCTCAGGTCGACCCAGTTGGGATCGGTGTCGAGCACGCAGATGATCTTGGCGTCGTGCCCCTTCTCGTCCTCCATCCACAGGACGCCGACCGGCCTCGCATCTGGAATCCAGCAGCCTGGAAAGGTCGGGTCCTCGAGCAGGACCATGGCATCGAGGGCGTCGCCGTCCTCGGCCAGCGTGTGCGGGATGAAGCCGTAGTCGGCGGGATAGGTCGTTGCGGAGAAGAGCCGCCGGTCGAGTTTGTAGATGCGCCGTTCCGGATCCCACTCGTACTTGTTGCGGCTGCCCTTGGGTATCTCGACGACCACATCGAGGATGCTCTGATCGTCACTCATGCCGATGATGCTATTCCCGCGAGGCCCGAGGAGGCTCTGAGCCGTCCGGCTGCTCGATGCGGACACGATCGTCGGCGCCCTCGTTGCCGTCATAGCCGGAGTCGGGGTCGCCCGCCTCTTGCTCGGGTTCTTGTCGCTGAGGTTCGTAATCCTCATCGGATTCGTACTGATTGAGGTCCGGGTCCTTCGAGCGCGGCTTCTCGGTCACTGGTCCGGCCCCTTTCATCGGCTCACATGTGCTGTTATCAGCGAGCGTAGCTGAGACCGGTCGGGTCATGCCGAGCGGCGCGTCGCTGCTCGCTTGCGCGGCTTGCGTGCCGCCACTCGTCTCGGCTTCGATTTCTGTTCCGGTCGCCCGAGGAGAGAGCGCAGGAACTCCCCGGTGTAGGACCCTGGCGACGCGGCGATCTCCTCGGGCGTGCCGACGGCCACGATCTCGCCGCCGCCGTTGCCACCCTCGGGACCGAGGTCGATGACATGGTCGGCGGTCTTGATGATCTCGAGGTTGTGCTCAATGACCACGACGGTGTTGCCGTTGTCGACCAAGCGGTGCAACACGCCGAGAAGCTTACGCACGTCCTCGAAGTGCAGACCAGTGGTGGGCTCGTCGAGGATGTAGAGCGTCCGTCCCGTCGAGCGCTTCGACAGCTCGCTGGCGAGCTTGACGCGTTGGGCCTCACCGCCGGAGAGCGTCGGAGCCGGCTGGCCGAGCTTGATGTAGCCGAGCCCGACGTCTCGCAAGGTGGTCATGTGCCGGGCGATCGGCGGGATCGCCGAAAAGAAGTCGCACGCCTCTTCGACGCTCATCTGCAGGACCTCGGAGACGTTGCGGCCCTTGTAGCGAACCTGGAGGGTCTCCCGGTTGTAGCGCTTGCCCTTACAGACCTCGCAGGGAACATAGATGTCCGGTAGAAAGTGCATCTCGATCTTGATGGTGCCATCACCCATACACGCCTCACAGCGTCCACCACGGACGTTGAAGCTGAAGCGTCCGGGCTGATAGCCGCGCCGGCGTGCGTCCTGTGTCTTTGCGAACAGCTTGCGAACATGGTCCCACACTCCGGTATAGGTCGCAGGGTTGCTGCGGGGCGTTCGACCGATGGGACTCTGGTCGATGTCGATGACCTTGTCCACGTCCCCGAGTCCCTTGACCGACCGGTGCTTCCCGGGGACGAGCCGCGCCTGGCGGTTGAGTTTCTGGTGCACCGCCTTGTAGAGGATGTCGTTGACGAGCGTCGACTTGCCCGAACCCGACACTCCGGTGACACAGATGAAGTTGCCGAGCGGGAACGCGACGTCGATGTTCTTGAGGTTGTGCTGGCGCGCCCCCTTTACCTCGATCGCGCCGCGTTCGGCCGGCCTGCGCACCGGCGGGATCGCCACGCTTCGCCGGCCGGTGAGGTAATCACCGGTCAGGGAATCACTCTTTCGTAGCAGCCCCTCGAGGGGGCCGGAGTAGACGATCTCGCCGCCGTGCTCGCCGGCCCCCGGTCCGATGTCGACGACGTGATCGGCCACCCGGATGGTGTCCTCGTCGTGCTCGACCACGATCAGCATGTTGCCCATGTCACGCAGTCGCATCAGCGTGTCGATCAAGCGGCGATTGTCGCGCTGATGCAAACCGATCGACGGTTCGTCGAGAACGTAGAGAACTCCGACAAGACCGGAGCCGATCTGGGTCGCGAGACGGATGCGTTGTGCCTCGCCGCCCGCAAGCGTCGCCGAGTTGCGCGACAGAGTCAGGTAATCGAGCCCGACGTCGAGGAGAAAGCCGAGCCGGGCGTGGATCTCTTTGAGGAGCCTCTCGGCGATGAACGTCTCGCGGTCGTTGAGCTCGAGCTTGCGCAGGAAGTCGAAGACCTCGCCGATCGGGAGGTCGCTGACCTGATGGATGTTCTGAGCGCCGAGCGTGACCGCCAGCGACTCCGGGCGCAGCCTCGCCCCCTTGCACTTGGGGCACGGTACCTGGCGGAAGTATTGCTCGTAGCGTTCTCTGGCGTAGTCCGAATCGGTCTCGTCTCGCCTCCGCTCGAGCCACGTGATGATGCCCTCGAAGACCGTCCAGTAGGAGCGCTGTCGTCCGTAACGATTCTTGTAGCGGACGTGGATGTCCTCGGAGTCGTCGCCGTACAAGATGGTCTCGCGCGCCTTCTTCGGAAGCTTCCTGAAGGGAACGTCGGTTCTGAACCCGAAGGTGGACGCAGCGCCGTCGATCAAGCGCGTGAAGTACTCGCTCTTGCCGGTCCACGGCGCGACCGCGCCCTCGTCCAGCGAGAGCTCGGGGTTCGGAATCACCAGCTCGATGTCGACCTCGAGGTGGGTTCCCAGACCATCGCAACGCTCGCAGGCTCCGTAGGGCGAATTGAACGAGAAGCTGCGGGGCGCCAGCTCTTCGAAGCTGATGTTGTCGTAGGTGCACGCGAAGTGCTGGCTGAACATGATGTCCTCGGACGCATCGTCGACGAGGTCGATGGCGGCAATTCCGTCGGCCAGCTTGAGCGCCGTCTCGATCGAGTCGTTGAGCCTGCCGCGCATGCCCTCCTTCAACACCAGCCGGTCGACGACGATGTCGATGTCGTGCTGAAAGTAGCGATCGAGCCTGATCTTCTCGGACAGGTCGCGTACCTCGCCGTCGATGCGGGCGCGCGCGTAACCTCGGCGGGCGAGCTCCTCGAGCGGCTGAGTGAACTCGCCCTTGCGGCCCTTGACGATGGGTGCGAGCACCTGGAAACGCGTCCCCTCGGGTAGCTCGAGGATCTGGTCGACGATCTGCTCCGGGGTCTGCCGGGCGATGGGGCGGCCGCAGAGGTGACAATGCGGGCGTCCGATGCGGGCGAACAGGAGGCGGAGGTAATCGTAGATCTCGGTGATGGTCCCGACCGTGGAGCGGGGGTTCTTGGGGGCGGACTTCTGGTCGATAGAGATCGCCGGGCTGAGGCCCTCGATGAAGTCGACGTCCGGCTTGTCCATCTGGCCGAGGAACTGGCGCGCGTAGGAGCTCAGCGATTCGACATAGCGGCGCTGGCCCTCGGCGTAGACGGTGTCGAAGGCGAGCGACGACTTCCCGGAGCCCGAGATCCCGCAGAACACGATGAGCGAGTCGCGGGGCAGCTCCAGGTTGACGTTTCTCAAGTTGTGCTCTCGGGCACCCCGAACGACGAGGTTCCCGCTTGTGGAGGAGTACTGAGGCATGACCTGCAAGGGTAAACGACGCGCGTGTAACTCGTATTTCCCTTTTTCCCGCTCTCGGGCGGAAGGCCTCGCTCGAGGCTTAGAGCGTCGGCTTCACGGTCATGGCGAAGACCACCACGATCAGGACAGCCAGCTCGATTCGTGAGAACAGAAAGAGCTTGCGGAGATTGTCCTGGACCTCTGAGTCCTCTGATCCTCGCTCCTCGATCAGCTTGCCGGTCTTGCCGGACATCGGCCCGAGGAAGAACGCTCCGTTGATGAACGAGTAGGCGAATCCGCCCAAGCCGATGATGACCCACAGCTCCTCGAAGCTCCAGACATCGAGCACCATGAAGATTCCGGCGATGAGGATAATCAGGGACGCCGGAGCGAAGATGCGGGTGCCGATCCATTCGGCCTGCTTGGCGAAGGCCGCCATCTGCAGGGGCTCGTTGGCCTTCTGCAACCTGATCGCCATGATCTGGACCGTCACCGCGCCACCCACCCAGACGATGGCCATTAGAACGTGGA
>JALZIB010000103.1 GCA_030860505.1 Actinomycetota bacterium | reverse complement strand
GTTCGGATGCAACCGCCTGCCACGCGATCTGCGGCGCGGGCGAATGCGCATCGTCGGCACCGGCGTCGTCGAGAAGCACCAGGATCTGGTGGTCAGCCGGGGCGTGAAGAGACCGGGGATGCGTTGGACGCGCCGGGACGCCGACAACCTGCTCGCGCTCCAGGCGCGCCGCTTCAGCGATTGTTGGCCGGATCGGTGGGGGGTGGTCGCCGCGTAAACAACCCGCTCCCGCCAGCTTCACCGACCGGTTTGGATCTGCGCGTCAAAGCGTGGACCAAGCCGGTCTGAGAGGATGATTCGGTCACCCGGAGGCGCCGGCGACGCGGTCTCCGGGAACGCCTCCGAAACCTCGCTGCGCCGGCTGGATGTGCAGGTAGCCCTGCAGCAGTTCGGAAGCCTGAGGGATGAGATCGTCTCGCAGCGTATAGGTGCGATCCTCGTTCGCTTCCTCTCGGACCCACACGAGACCCGCTTGGCGCAGAATCGCCAGGTGGTGATAGGCGGTCGACTTGGCGCTGGCCAGCAGCTCGGTTGCCTCCTTGAGGGTCATGGGACCCGTGGCGATCCGCTGCAGCAGCCTGAGCCGGCTGGCGTCGCCGAGCGCTTTGTAGAGCTTGACGAGCTGAGGCGGGGGCAGCGAGGCGTCGACCTCGAGGCTCTCGTCGGCGACCGGATAGATGTAGATGCCGATCTCGCGGTACTCGGTTATGAGGACCCAGGGTTTGAGGATGTAGGTGGGCGTGAGGACCACCCTTCCGATGCCCGTCTCGGGCGTAAACTGGATCCCGTTGGTGGCGAGTTCGATGGTCCGCTCGAGCGACTGCTCCCCAGCCATCTTCAGCTTCGCCTTGTAGTCGCGTTCGAGCACCGGCAACGCTTCGTCTGCGTAGCGGCTGAAGACCTCCTCGTCCCAGCGCCGGAGCGCCCGCACGAGGCCTTCGTGCACCGCCTCGGGCCCTAGGGACAGAACATGATCGAGGGCCTGGACGAGATCATCTTCTTGACCCCACCTGGCTCGAGCCCCCTCGATGAACTCGCGCCGAGCCCCGTCATCACCTTTCACCGCGTTGCGGATGACGTCACTCGCTACGACACGGTAGCTCCGCGTGTAGTAGCCGACGAGCGCGAGCGTCACGTCGGTGGCGTCGGCCGCTTCGAGGCGTCTAAGAAAGGCGGCCACGTCGCGCGACTCCGCGTCGAGCACGAAGCCGAACAGGTTCGACAGCAGCTTGCCGCAACTTTCCCCGAGGGTTCCCGGACCTCCGAAGAGTCGTTCCAGGTCCTCGAGGAGGTCGTCGCTCGCCAGCTTGCGCAGGGACTGGAGCCGCTCCCGGCCCAGATCGTAGCTCTTGATGTCTTCTCCGAGCGGGGTCGCGGACACGTGACCGATTGCGAGAATGCTCATGAGCATCTCGGCGGCGGCGGAGTACACGACCTCCACGTGCACGGAGGTGGGGGGCTGGGACAGGTTCAGGACCCGCATGAACCCATCCTGTGCAGGCTCTGTCTCTGGGGGCTGTGTGGTCGCTGCGTTCTACGCATATAGAACGGTCTTCCCCTGGTTCGATGGATATTCAAACGCCTTGCAAGCAAAGTTCACCCACCTATTCGCCCACAGAAGTTGACAGGCGTCAAGTGGTTCGATATCTTTCGAACAGTAAGTTCGACAACGATAGAACCCAACCCACGAAAGGAGGGTGGACGGTGAACCCCGCCGGCTCGTACGACATCGCAAAGGAACGCCAGCGCGATCTGCTCCGGGAGGCTCGAAGGATTCGGGCTTCCAAGGAGCGGGCCGGAGCTGGGACCGAAGCCGCCCGTTCCTCCGTGAGGCACGGCGTGGCCCAGACCCTACGACGGGTCGCGGACACGCTGGAACCGGTGGCCTGAGCGGACCACCCCAACGAGAACAGGCGAATCGCTGCCGGCAGACGTGGGTTCGGGCGCTCGAGACACTAGTTTCCCCCGCTCGGCAGGCGGTGCCCAGCGCCCGAGCTCGCACCAAGAAGAGGCCCCCGAACCCCCGGGGGCTTTTTCTATGGATCATCGCTCTCGTGTAGCGTCGGCTGCTGCCGTCGAGTGAATGAAGGAGCGTCGTGGAGTGAGCGACGCCGACCCGCCAGGGCCGGGCTCGATCGCATGGCGGCGCTCGCATCGCGTAACAAGGCGCTCATGAGCGGCGCCATCAACTGGACGGTCGTCCCCTACCCGACGGCCGGCTGGGCGGAGACCGCCTTCGGCGAACCCGACGTCGAACGACTATGGGGCTACCTGCGCTCCTTCCTCCGACTCGACCAACCCGATCCGGTGGGCGCGTGGCGAGACCACGTCCACCGCCTGAGCTCACGAGCGGCACACATGAACGAGCGTGGATTCGACGCGCTGCACTATCGGGGGCCCGGCACGAACCTTACGGTGGGGCTCATCCAGGGGGGCCGCTGGTCCGCCGCCGAGATGGACACCACCTGGGGGGCGTCACCTATCGTCCCAACCTCCCCGCCGAGGAGATCTTCACCTCGCCGGACCGCAACCGAGCCGCCGGGGTCGTGCGCTCGACGCGCCCTCTCGCCACCGCTGGGACGGTCGTGCGGGATCTAGAGCTGTCGATGGCCGACGGCGTGATCACCGAGGTGCGGGCATCGTCCGGCGCAGAGGTCGTCGAAGGTCAGATCGATGCCGACGAGGGAGGGCGTCACCTCGGCGAGATTGCGCTGGTGGACGGGACCTCGCCGATCGGACGGTCCGGCGTGGTCTTCTACGACACGTTGTTGGCCGAGAACGCGACCTGCCACATCGCCTGGGGTCGGGGCTGCCGAGCACACTCGAGGACGCCACCCAGATGTCGCCCGACGAGATGATCGCAAGGGGACTGAACAAGAGCGACGTCCATACGGACTTCATGGTCGGAGGCCGGGAGGTGGACGTCGACGGACTCACGAAGGACGACGCCCGGGTTCCGCTCCTCCGCGACGAGGTGTGGCAGCTCTAAGGCGGTCGAGATCGTTTCCATCACAGCGAGGCCCCCGGTAAACCGGGGGCCTCTGGTGGTGCGGTGATGCTTCGCCTTATTCGGCGGCGGTGCTGACCTCTTCTTCGGCCACATCGATGGTTTCCTCGGATGACTCGCCATCACCTGATGCGTCCGGGACCGCCCGCAGTCCGTCTCCGAAGAGCTCGTGGGCGGCATCCTCCTCTGCGCTGCGGGGAGGAAGACCGAACATCTCGCGCGCCTCGGCATCGGAGATTGCGCTCTCGCCGGTCGTCTCGATCGCCACGTTGCGGTAGCGGCTCATGCCGGTACCCGCGGGGATGAGCTTTCCGATGATGACGTTCTCCTTGAGGCCGAGCAGCGGATCGCTCTTGCCGTTGATGGCCGCCTCGGTGAGCACGCGGGTCGTCTCCTGGAACGATGCTGCGGACAACCACGACTCGGTCGCAAGCGACGCCTTCGTGATGCCCATGAGCTTCGGCCGCGCCGTCGCGGGCTCGGCTCCGTTGGCAACCACCGCCTCGTTCGACTCGGCGAAGACCCGGGCGTCGACATCCTGGTTCGGCATGAACTCGGTGTCGCCGGGCTCTAGCACCGTGACCTTGCGCAGCATCTGACGAACGATGAGCTCGATGTGCTTGTCGTGGATCGGCACACCCTGGCTCCGGTAGACGTTCTGGACCTCGTTGACGAGATAGAGCTGCACCTCGCGCGTTCCGAGGATGTCGAGGACCTCGTCGGGGTCCTTGTTGCCCTCGGTCAGTGACTGACCCGCCTCGACGTGGTCGCCGTTACGGATGCTCGGGTGCAGACGTGCAAAGCGCGACACCTTGTAGGGAATCGGCTCGCTGCCGTCGTCGGGGATGAGCTCGAGCTGGCGAGCCTTCTCGTCCTCGTGAACCTCGACCCGCCCGGTCGCCGCGGCGATCTCGGCCTTCCCCTTCGGGGTACGGGCCTCGAACAGCTCGACGACGCGCGGCAGACCCTGGGTGATGTCCTCGACGTTGGCGACACCCCCGGTGTGGAAGGTACGCATAGTCAACTGCGTACCCGGCTCGCCAATCGACTGAGCGGCGACGATGCCAACGGCCTCGCCGAGCTCGACCAGAGCATTGGTCGCAAGGCTGACGCCGTAACACTTCTGACAGACGCCGTACCGAGAGTCACAGGTCAGCACCGAGCGGATGACCGCTTCCTTGGCGCCTGAGTCCTCGACGATCTTGATGTCCTCGGTGTTGATCCACTCGCCTGCCGGCTTCACGACGTTGCCGTCGGAGTCGACGAGGTCCTCGAGCATGACTCGTGCGATCAGCTTCTGCTTGAGCGCGCCTCTGTCCTTGATGAGGTCGATGCGCAGACCGCGATCGGTTCCGCAGTCTTCCTCGCGCACGATGACCTCTTGGCTTACGTCCACCAGTCGCCGGGTCAGGTAGCCGGAGTCCGCCGTACGAAGCGCCGTGTCGGCCAGACCCTTTCGAGCACCGTGCGTCGAGATGAAGTACTCGAGCACCGTCAGGCCCTCGCGGAAGTTGGCCTTGATCGGGCGAGGGATGATCTCGCCTCGAGGGTTGGCGACGAGACCGCGCATACCCGCGAGCTGACGAATCTGAGCGATATTCCCTCGCGCCCCGGAGGTCGCCATCATGTAGATCGGGTTGAGCTCGTCGAAGTTCTCCTCCATCGCCTCGGTCACCTCGTCGGTGGCCTTGGTCCAGATCTCGATGAGGCTCTGGTTGCGCTCCGACTCGGTGATGACTCCCTTGGCGTACTGCCCCTCGACCTTCTTGGCGTCCTTCTCGTGCGCCTCGAGGATCTTCGGCTTCTTGCTGGGAGTGACGACGTCCTCGAGACCGATGGTGACACCGGCCTTGGTGGCATAACGGAACCCGACGTTCTTGATGTTGTCGAGAACCTCGGCGAGATCCTTCTTGTCATAGGTGCGGGCGCACCTCTCGACGAGTGCCGCGAGCTCCTTCTTCCTTACAGGAGTGTCCTGGAAGGGAAAGTCCTCGGGGAAGCTCTCGTTGAAGATGACGCGTCCCGCCGTCGTTTCTGCGAGGCGAAGCGGATTCGCTTCGTAGGTCTCGACGTCCTCGTTCTGGAAGCGCTTGAGGCCGCGCACCCTGACCTTGGCGTGGATGTCGACCGCCTTGGCATCGTATGCCTTGAGAAGCTCCCAGGCGGCCGAGAACGCCATGCCCTCACCCTTCTCGCCGCCGTGCTCGGCGGTGAGGTAGTAGGCGCCGATGATGATGTCCTGCGTCGGCGCCACGATCGGGTCGCCATGCGCCGGACTCAAGACGTTGTGAGCGGACAGCATGAGCAGGCGGGCCTCGGCCTGAGCCTCCGAGCTCAAGGGAACGTGAACCGCCATCTGGTCACCGTCGAAGTCTGCGTTGAAGGCGACACATACGAGCGGGTGAATCTGAATCGCCTTGCCCTCGACCAGCACCGGCTCGAAGGCCTGGATGCCGAGACGATGAAGCGTCGGCGCGCGGTTGAGCAGCACCGGATGCTCGTGGATGATCTCCTCGAGCACGTCCCACACCTGCGGCCGGCTGCGCTCGACCATGCGCTTGGCGCTCTTGATGTTCTGCGCGTGGCCGAGGTCGACGAGCCGCTTCATGACGAAGGGCTTGAAGAGCTCGAGCGCCATCTGCTTGGGCAGACCGCACTGGTGCAGCTTGAGCTTCGGTCCGGCGACGATGACGCTACGGCCGGAGTAGTCGACGCGCTTTCCGAGCAGGTTCTGGCGGAAGCGCCCCTGCTTGCCCTTGAGCATGTCGGACAGCGACTTGAGCGGACGGTTACCGGGTCCGGTTACGGGACGACCGCGGCGGCCGTTGTCGAACAGCGCGTCCACGGCTTCCTGGAGCATGCGCTTCTCGTTGTTGACGATGATCTCGGGGGCCCCGAGGTCGAGAAGCCGCTTGAGGCGGTTGTTGCGGTTGATGACTCTGCGGTAGAGGTCGTTGAGGTCCGAGGTCGCGAAGCGGCCACCGTCGAGCTGCACCATCGGACGAAGGTCCGGCGGAATGACGGGGACGCAGTCGAGCACCATGCCGAGCGGCGAGTTCTTCTTGGTCTCGTCCGAGAACGGAGCGACTACCTTGAGCCGCTTGATGGCGCGCTGCCGCTTCTGGCCCTTGGCGGTCTTGATCTGATCGCGCAGGAACTCCTCTTCGGCGGACAGATCGAGGTTGGCGATGAGGTCCTTGATCGACTCGGCCCCCATACCGCCGTTGAAGTAGTCGCCGTAGCGGTCCTTGAGCTCACGCCACTGGATCTCGTCGTCGACGATCTGCTTGATGCTGAGGTTCTGCAACAGCTCGAAGACGTCGCGCGCCATGGCGATGTTGCGGTCGGCGCGCTCCCGCACTTCCTTTTGCTGGCGCTCGCTCTGGTTGCGGGCCGCGGTCTTCTCGGAGCTGCGAGCCTTGCGACCCTCCATCTCGGTGAGACGCTCTTCGGTCTCCTTGAGGATCTCCTCGAGACGCTTGTCGCGATCCGACTCGAAGCGAGCGACCTCGTGGGAGATTTCCTCCTCGAGATCCGGGAGGTCCTTGTGGCGCTTGTCCTCGTCGACCGACGTCACGATCGACGCCGCGAAGTAGATGACCTTCTCGAGCTCCTTGGGAGCCAGGTCGAGCAGGTATCCGAGACGAGAGGGAACACCCTTGAAGTACCAGATGTGCGTCACGGGGGCGGCGAGCTCGATGTGGCCCATGCGCTCGCGCCGCACCTTGGCGCGCGTCACCTCGACGCCACAGCGCTCACAGATGATGCCCTTGAATCGAACGCGCTTGTACTTACCGCAGTAGCACTCCCAGTCCTTGGTGGGACCGAAGATCTTCTCGCAGAAGAGCCCATCCTTCTCGGGGCGCAGTGTGCGGTAGTTGATGGTCTCGGGCTTCTTGACCTCGCCGTTGGACCAGGCGCGTACCTGATCCCCGGTGGCGAGCCCGATCCTCAGTTCATCGAAGTAGTTAACGTCGAGCACTCTAGTGACCTCCTTGGTGACGCTGTCCAGCCTCTGGCGTCGCGAGAAGCGAGCCGGGCAAGGCCGCAGGGAGTCGGCGCACTGCTAAGCCGTGCGTCGGCGACTGAGAACGCTGCATGGCGATGTCTTCTCGCCGCCAGAGGCGCATATGTGTTGCCAAGGGGGTCACCTCAGACCTCCTCAACGCTGGATGGCTCTCGGCGGGACAGATCGATGCCGAGCTCCTCCGCAGTGCGGAAGATGTCCTCGTCGATCTCTTTCATTTCGATCTCCTCGCCGGTAGCCGAGAGAACCTCGACGTTGAGGCAGAGGGACTGCATTTCCTTGATGAGCACCTTGAAGGACTCGGGGATGCCGGGTTCGGGGATGTTCTCGCCCTTGACCACGGCCTCGTAGACCTTGACTCGGCCGAGAACGTCGTCCGACTTGATCGTCAGCAACTCCTGCAGGCAGTACGACGCGCCGTAGGCTTCGAGGGCCCAGACTTCCATCTCGCCGAAGCGCTGACCACCGAACTGCGCCTTCCCGCCGAGCGGCTGCTGCGTGATCATCGAGTAAGGACCGGTCGAGCGGGCGTGGATCTTGTCGTCGACCATGTGGCTCAGCTTCAGCACGTACATGTAACCGACGGTGATCTCGTTGTCGTACGGCTCTCCCGAGCGACCGTCGTAGAGCTGGGCCTTTCCAACCTTGTTGACGAGCGGGTACTCGGTCTTGCGAGACGCGACCGAATCGAGTGCGTCGAGAATCTCGTCCTCGCGCGCACCGTCGAACACGGGCGTCGAGACCCACTGAGGATCGGCGTCGTGCCACGCCCCGGGGGCCGGCACATGACCGTTGCCGTCGTCAAAGTGGTGCTTGGCGACCCAGCCGAGGTGGCTTTCGAGCACCTGACCGAGGTTCATTCGAGAGGGCACACCGAGAGGGTTCAAGATGATGTCGATCGGCGTCCCGTCGGGAAGGAACGGCATGTCCTGCTCCGGGAGGATCTTGGAGATGACACCCTTGTTGCCGTGGCGTCCGGCGAGCTTGTCGCCCTCCGAGATCTTGCGCTTCTGCGCCACGAACACACGCACCAACTCGTTGACGCCCGGCGACAGCTCGTCGCCCTGCTCACGCGTGAAGAGACGGACGCCGATGACCTTGCCGGATTCGCCGTGCGGCATCTTGAGCGAGGTGTCGCGCACCTCTCGGGCCTTCTCGCCGAAGATCGCGCGCAACAGGCGCTCCTCCGGAGTCAGCTCGGTCTCGCCCTTGGGCGTGACCTTTCCGACCAGCACGTCACCGGGGCCGACATCCGCTCCGATGCGAATGATGCCCCGCTCGTCGAGGTCGGCAAGGACCTCTTCGGAGACGTTGGGAATGTCACGCGTGATCTCCTCGGGTCCGAGCTTGGTGTCGCGCGCGTCGACCTCATACTCCTCGATGTGGATCGAGGACAGGATGTCCTTCTTGACGAGACGCTCGGACAGGATGATCGCGTCCTCGAAGTTGTAGCCCTCCCAGGACATGAACGCGACCATGAGGTTCGCGCCCAGCGCCAACTCGCCGTTGTCGGTCGAGGCACCGTCGGCGAGTACGTCGCCTACCTTGACTTTCTGGCCCTCGCGCACCAGCGGACGCTGGTTCATGCAGGTGGACTGATTCGAGCGGCGGAACTTTTCGAGCTTGTAGATATGGCGCTCGTGCCCGGTCTTCGCCGCGATCACGACGCGCTCGGCGGTTACCTCCTCGATGGTGCCGTCCTGCTCGGCGCCGATGACATCGCCGGCGTCGGTTGCCGCACGAAACTCGAGTCCGGTCCCGACGATGGGGGCCTGGGGCTTGAGCAGAGGCACGGCCTGGCGCTGCATGTTGGCGCCCATGAGGGCCCGGTTTGCGTCGTCGTGCTCAAGGAACGGAATGCACGACGCGCTGACCGAGACGATCTGCTTAGGGCTGACGTCCATGTACTCGACATCGTTCGGGGCGACGTAGTCGACCTCGTTGTGACGCGCACGGGCGAGAACGCGGTCCTCGGTGAAGCGACCCTTGTCGTCGATGACGGCGTTGGCCTGAGCGATGACCGAACGGTCCTCTTGGTCGGCGGTGAGGTACTCGATCTGATCCGTCACCTTGCCCTTGGCGACCTTGCGGTAGGGCGTCTCGACGAAGCCGTAGCGGTTGAGACGCGCGTAGGTCGACAGCGACGCGATGAGACCGATGTTCGGACCCTCAGGGGTCTCGATCGGACACATGCGGCCGTAGTGGCTGGGGTGAACGTCTCGCACCTCGAAGCCCGCGCGCTCGCGGCTCAGACCACCGGGCCCGAGGGCCGAAAGACGGCGGCGGTGTGTCAGGCCCGTCAGCGGGTTGGTCTGGTCCATGAACTGGCTGAGCTGGCTCGAGCCGAAGAACTCCTTGATGGAGGCGACGACCGGGCGAATGTTGATCAGGGTCTGGGGCGTGATGGCCTCGACGTCCTGGGTCGTCATGCGCTCCTTGACGACGCGCTCCATGCGGGACAGGCCCACGCGGATCTGGTTCTGGATGAGCTCGCCGACCGGACGCACGCGGCGGTTGCCGAAGTGGTCGATGTCGTCGGTCTCGTAGTCCGGGTCGTTCGCGTGCAGCTTGACCAGGTAACGGATGGTCTCGAGGATGTCCTCCTTGCGGAGCACCGAGCCCATCTCGGTGATGGCGTCCTCGGTCGACTCGAACCCGAGCTTGCGATTGACCTTGTAGCGACCGACGCGCGCGAGGTCGTAACGCTTGGGGTTGAAGAAGAGGTTCTCGATCAGACTGCGCGCGCTCTCGACCGTGGGCGGCTCGCCCGGACGGAGCTTGCGGTAGACGTCGATCAAGGCCTCTTCCTGGGTCTCGATCGTGTCCTTCTCGAGCGTGGCGGCGATCGACTCGGCCCCCTCAAAAAGCTCGAGGATCTCGCCCTCGTCACCGAAGCCGAGCGCTTTCAGCAGCACCGTCACGTACTGGCGCCGCTTGCGGTCGACGCGCACGCCGACCGTGTTGCGCTTGTCGGTCTCGAACTCGAGCCACGCGCCGCGAGCAGGAATGACCTTGCAAGCGTAGACGTCCTTGTCGGAGGTCTTCTCGACGCTGTGGTCGAAATAGACGCCCGGGGAGCGGACGAGCTGGCTCACGACCACGCGCTCGGTCCCGTTGATGATGAAGGTGCCCTTGCCGGTCATCATCGGGAAATCACCCATGAAGACCGTCTGCTCTTTGATCTCGCCGGTCTCCTTGTTGATGAAGGCGGCGGTCACGAACAGCGGGCGCGAGAAATCGAGGTCCTTTTCCTTACACTCGTCCTCGTCGAACTTGGGCGGCTCGAAGCGGTGGGCGAGGAACTGGAGTGCGAGGTTCCCCGTGAAGTCCTCGATCGGGGACATGTCGTTGAGGGTGTCCTTGAGCCCCTCCTCGAGAAACCAGGTAAAGGACTCCTTCTGCACCGAAATCAGGTCCGGGGGAGGGAGAACTTCGGTGAGCTTGGCAAAAGTACGGCGGTCGCGCAGGGCGTTGAACGACAAGCGAGCCTCCTCTGTGGCGTTGCTTAGACGGCGGTTCTGAAGCTTGCTCCCCGGACGATGCGTGCTGGGCGGTTCTTAGCCGCGCGACAGGACGTCAGAAGCGTGCAGGGGGTGGACACAGCAGCACGCGAGTATAGGCGCACGCCTAGACCCGCGTCAAACGAGCTATTCAGTTGGCCTGATCGCGCTAGGGCCTGTATCGCTACCCCTCAGATTGGGCCAGAAATCACCATAATCCTGGTGCTGCCTCTGGTCAACAGTTTTCGCGGGTCGCCTTATTCCCATCCGGCGCACCTAAAGGGAGGGGACGGGCCCGGTGACCCGGTGGACCCGCCCCCAATCTTGTTCTGGAAGCGTCTTACTTGACCTCGACGGTCGCGCCGGCGGCCTCGAGCTTGTCCTTGGCCTCGTTGGCCTGCTCCTTGTTGACCTTCTCGAGCACGGCCTTCGGAGCGCTGTCGACCACGTCCTTTGCCTCCTTCAGACCGAGGCTCGTGAGACTGCGAACCTCCTTGATGACCTGGATCTTCTTGTCACCTGCGGCGTTCAGGATGACGTCGAACTCATCCTTCTCCTCCTCGGCCGCGGCCTCTCCACCACCACCTGCGGGCCCTGCGGCGACGGCGACGGGTGCCGCGGCGCTGACGCCGAACTTCTCCTCGAACGCCTTCACGAACTCGCTCAACTCGAGCACCGTCCAGTTCGCTACCGCCTCGAGCACGTCTTCCTGACTGAGGGTCTTGTTAGCCATCGGTTACTCCTCCTCTTTCTTTTCGGCGTCGGCCACGTCTTCGTCGGTGGATTCCGTAGATTCTTCGGTTGCTTCTGCCGCCGGCGCGGCCTCCGCCTCTGCTGCCGGCGCGGCCTCCGCCTCTGCTGCCGGCGCGGCCTCCGCCTCCGGCGAGTCGCCCGCGGGCGACTCG
>JALZIB010000072.1 GCA_030860505.1 Actinomycetota bacterium | reverse complement strand
GGATCGCCGCCGTGTTCGCCGCAGATGCCGAGGTGCAGCTTGGAGTTCGCCGCGCGACCCTCGTCGACGCTCATCTGCATGAGACGCCCCACTCCGGCTTTGTCGATGGTAACGAAGGGATTGTAGGGAACCAGCTTCCGCTCTTCGTAGAACGCGAGGAACTTGCCGATGTCGTCCCGGCTGAACCCGAATGCCGTCTGCGTGAGGTCGTTCGTCCCGAAAGAGAAGAAGTCCGCGTGTTCGGCGATCTCGCCCGAGCACACCGCGGCGCGCGGCAGCTCGATCATGGTTCCGAACTCGATGTGCAGATCAACTCCCGCGGTCTCGATGATGTCCTTGGAGATGGGTTCGAGCTCGTCGCGCATCTGCTGCAGCTCCTCGGCCGTGGCCACAAGCGGAATCATGATCTCCGGCCGGGGGTCAAGCCCCTTCTTCTTGAGCCCCACCGCGGCCTCGGTGATGGCGCGCACCTGCATCGCGTAGAGCCCCGGCTTCACGATCCCGAGACGCACGCCCCTGAGGCCGAGCATGGGATTGGCCTCGTACAACTCGCTGAGCTTGTCACGCAGTCGCTCCGCATCTTTCATCACCAGCTTCTCGTCGTCGATGGTGACCTTTCGCTTGTTGCCTTGCTTGGCGAGCGCGATCGCCACCTCGACATCGATCCTGTCGGGGAGGAACTCGTGGAGCGGGGGGTCGAGCAGCCGCACGGTGACCGGGAGTCCGTCCATCGCCTCGAAGATGCCGGCGAAGTCCTTCTTCTGCAGCGGCGCGAGTGCCTTGTAGGCCTCGCGTTCCTCGTCTTCGGTCCCGGCGAAGATCATCTTGCGCACCTCAGCGACGCGCTCCTCGCCGAGGAACATGTGCTCGGTGCGGCACAAACCGATGCCCTCCGCTCCCCGGGCCCGTGCGTTGGTCGCCTGCTCCGGCGTGTCTGCGTTGGCCCTAACCTTCAGCGTGCGCTTGCGGTCGGCGTACTTCATGAAGCGTTTGTAGGCCTTATACATCTTCGAGGCCTGCGCGTCGGGGTCGCCGAGAAGCGCGGCCTCGAGGACACTGGCCTCTGTAGCGAGTTCCTCCGCGTAGACCGTGCCGTCGGTGCCGTCGATGGTGATCCAGTCGCCCTCTGTGATCGTGACGTCCTTGACGGTGAACTTCTTGCCGACCTTGTCGACCCGGATGCCGTCCGCTCCGCATACTGCGGGAATGCCCTCCCCGCGCGCCACCACCGCGGCATGGGAGTTGGTTCCGCCGGCCGAGGTCAGAATTCCCTGGCTCGAGATCATGCCGTGATAGTCGTCGGGGTTGGTCTCGCGCCGGATGAGGATGACCTTCTCGCCCTCCTTCGCCCACTCCGAGGCGTCGTCGGCGGAGAACACCGCGCGCCCAACGGCCGCGCCCGGCGACGCGTTGAGGCCCCTTGCCACAGGCTGCTTGGAGTCCTTGAGGTCGGCCCGGACGATCGGCTTGAAGAGCTCGTCGAGCCTCCCGGCGGTGAGCCGGTCCCTGACCGACACCTTGTTGTCGACCAGTTTCTCCTTGCGCATGTCGAATGCGATCGACCACTCGGCGACCGAGGTGCGCTTGCCCACCCGTGTTTGCAGGAGCCAGAGCTTGCCCTCTTCGACGGTGAACTCGATGTCGCACATGTCCTTGAAATGCTGCTCGAGCGTGTGCATGTGTGCGACGAGCTCGGTCCATGCTTCGGGCTGGACCCCGGCCATGTCCTCGAGCGCCAGCGTGTTGCGGATGCCGGCCACCACGTCCTCACCCTGAGCATTGACGAGGTAGTCGCCGTAGGGTTTGGCCTCGCCGGTCGAGGGGTCGCGCGTGAAGGCGACGCCGGTGCCCGAGTCGGCCCCCTTGTTGCCGAAGACCATCGACTGCACGTTGACGGCGGTCCCGAGGCTGTCGTCGATCTTGTTACGGCGGCGGTAGTCCTGTGCGCGCTTGTTGTCCCACGATCCGAAGACCGCCTCGATCGCCTGGTGTAGTTGCTCACTGGGGTCCTCGGGGAACTCCTGTTTCGTTGCCTTCTTGATAATCGACTTGAACTTCTTGACCAGCTTCTGCAGGTCCTTGGTGTCGAGATCGATGTCGTTGGTGACGCCCTTCTTCTCCTTAGCATCCTCGAGCGCCTCTTCGAAGAGGTCGCCGTCGACCCCCATCACGGTCTTGCCGAACATCTGCACCAGGCGACGGTAGCTGTCCCACGAGAAGCGATCCGAACCTGTTTGCGCGACGAGGCCCTCGACGCTGTCGTCGTTGAGGCCCACGTTGAGAACCGTGTCCATCATTCCCGGCATTGAGAAGGGAGCGCCGGAGCGCACCGACACCAGCACCGGGTCGCGCGGGTCGCCGATCTGGCGGCCCATTTTCTCCTCGAGCTTCTTGCGATGCTCTGCGACCTGGTCGAGGAGCCCCTCTGGGAAGGCCCGGCCGGCCTCACGGTAGGCGTTGCAGGCCTCGGTCGTGAGGGTGAACCCCGGAGGCACCGGGAGCCCGAGGTTCGTCATCTCGGCCAGATTGGCGCCTTTGCCCCCCAATAGGTTCTTCTGCGAGGCGTTGCCCTCTTCGAAGTCGTAGACCCACTTGGTCATGAAAGAAAGACCCTCCTCAGTGTCACAGTCGCTTCTTCAGGTATTCGAGCAGGCCGTCTATCGGTATCCGCTCTTGTTCCATCGAATCACGGTCGCGCACGGTGACCTGACCGTCATCGAGCGAGTCGAAATCGAAAGTCACGCACAACGGCGTGCCGACCTCGTCCTGACGCCGGTAGCGCTTCCCGATGGACCCCGCGACGTCGAAGTCGCACACGAAGTGCCTGCGCACGTCGTCGGCCAGCTTCTCGGACGGCGCCGCGAGATCAGCATTCTTGGACAACGGCAGGATCGCGACCTTGTAGGGCGCCAGACGCTTGTCGATCTTCAGCACCGTGCGCTTCTCGAGCTTGCCGGTGGCGGTCGGCGCCTCCTCTTCCTTGTAGGCATCCACGAGGAAGGCGAGGGTCGGACGTTCGACCCCCACGGCCGGCTCGATCACATAAGGAACGTAACGCTCGTCGGTCTCGGAGTCGAAGTAGCTCAGGTCTTCGTTGGAGTGCGCCGAGTGGGCCTTGAGGTCGAAATCGGTGCGGTTGGCGATTCCCTCGAGCTCCGACCAGCCCATGCCGGGGAAGTCGTACTCGATGTCGTAGGTGTCCTTGGCGTAGTGGCTCAGCTCGTCCTTGTCGTGCTGGCGCAGACGGAGGCCGTCCGGGGTGATTCCGAGGTCGAGATACCAGTTCATGCGCTCGTCGAGCCAGTACTTGTGCCACCGTTCGTCCGTGCCCGGCTTGACGAAGAACTCCATCTCCATCTGCTCGAACTCGCGCGTGCGAAAGACGAAGTTGCCCGGAGTGATCTCGTTGCGAAAGCTCTTGCCCTGCTGGGCGATTCCAAACGGAATCTTCTTGCGAGAGCTCTGCTGCACCGTCGCGAAGTCGACGAACATACCCTGAGCCGTTTCGGGTCGCAGATAAACGGCGTGAGCGGAATCCTCGGCCGGTCCCATGTGCGTCTTGAACATCAGGTTGAACTGGCGCGGCTCGGTCCAATCGGGTCCCTGTCCGCAATTGGGGCACGCCTTGTCGAGGTTGATGTGGTCGGCGCGCCAACGTTTGTGGCAGTTCGTGCACTCGACCAGCGGGTCGGTGAACGTGGCGACATGACCCGACGCCTCCCACACGCGCGGGGACATCAGAATCGAGCTCTCGAGTCCGACCACGTCGTTGCGGGAGTGGACCATTGCTCTCCACCACTCGTTCTTGACGTTGCGCTTGAGCTCGACCCCGAGGGGGCCCCAGTCCCATGCCGAACGAAGTCCGCCGTAGATCTCGCTCGAGGGAAAGACGATTCCTCGGCGCTTGCATAGGTTGACGATGGTGTCGATCGAAACGGTCATGATGCATGATGATAGACGGCAGATGAGCGAGCAAAGCAGTGATCGCCCTCCCTCGGCCGGTGGTCATTCCTCCGGTCGGCTCCTGACGCGTCGAAGACCGGTGTAGGCGACCCTCATCGATACCTTTCTCGGCATCCTTGCGGTCCTGGGCCTCATCCTTGCCAACGGCTTCTATGTCGCCGGCGAGTTCGCTCTCGTCGCAGCAGATCGAACCAAGATCGAGGCGCTCGCGGAAAAGGGCGACCGCCGCGCCAGGAGTGCGATGGCGGCGCTGCGCTCGTTGAGCTTCCAGTTATCGGGAGCTCAGCTAGGGATCACGGTCTCCTCGCTGGTCGTCGGCTTCATCGTCGAGCCGACCGTCGGCGCCGCCCTCAACCCGCTCGTTCAAGCCGTTGGAATCCCCGAGAGCTCGAGTTTGGGAATCTCTGTCGTGCTCGCCCTGATTCTTGCGACCGCGACGCAGATGGTCATCGGGGAGCTCGTGCCCAAGAACCTGGCTCTCGCCAAACCAGTTGACCTCGCGCTGTGGATCTCGGGGCCGATGCGGTTCGCGAACCTCGCGTTCAAGCCCCTCATCCTGTTCTTGAACAACTCCGCCAACTGGACCGTGCGTCGCTTGGGCATCGAGCCGCAAGAGGAGCTCAACACCGTCCGCTCGCTCGAAGAGATCGAACTCCTGATCCAGTCCTCACATCACGGAGGGGAGCTCGAGGTCGAACAGTTCTCACTGCTGGCGCGCTCGATCTCGTTCGGAGACAAGGACGCGGAGGATGCTCTGATTCCTCGCACGGCCATCGAGGCGGTCTCGAAAGAAGACACGCTCGAGGACCTCATCAGCCGAGCCGTCGCCACGGGCCACTCCCGCTTCCCGGTGATGGGCCGCGACATCGACGACATCGTCGGCATGGCCCATATCAAGGACATCTACCGCATCCCCATCGCGGAGCGGCGCGCAACCTCAGTGGCCGAGATCGTTCAGGACGCCATGGTCGTGCCCGAGTCACGCAATCTCGAGTCGATGCTGTTCGAGATGCGAAGGACCCGCAAACAACTCGCGGTCGTCATCGACGAGTACGGGGGTACGGCCGGCATCGTCACGCTCGAGGACCTCCTCGAGGAGATCGTCGGCGAGATCGAAGACGAGTACGACGCCGCTCCGACGACGGCCCCACTCGAGTCGTCACCGGACGGTGTTCACCTCGTCTCGGGCATGTTGCACCCCGACGAGCTGCGAGAGCTGACCGGCTTCGAGATGCCCGACGGAGACTACGAGACGCTTGCGGGATTCCTATTGCGCATCCTCGAGCGCATTCCCGATCAAGGCGAACACATCGCCTACGGACCCTGGGAGTTCAAAGTCGTCGAGATGGACGGCAAGCGAGTCGCCAGGGTGCTCATGACCGGCCCGGTCCCATCCCCGAGCGATGAGGACGAACGATCATGAGTCCGTGGCCGCTCCTCATCAGCCTCGTGCTTCTGATTGCCAACGGGTTCTTCGTGGGGGCCGAGTTCGCCCTGACCGCAGTGCGCAGGACCAAGCTGGCACAGCTCGAGGCGGACGGCAACAAGCGGGCGAAGGCCGCCATGAAGTCCATCAGGGAGCTGTCCCTCATGCTCGCGGGGGCTCAGCTCGGCATCACGATGATGTCTTTCGGGCTCGGTTATCTGGCCGAACCGGCCGTCGCAGATGTCCTCGAGCGCGCCCTGCTTGGCGTCGTCGATATCCCCGACGCGATTCTTCATCCGATCTCGTTCACCGTCGCCCTTGCCATCGTGGTCTTCCTCCACATGGTGGTCGGCGAAATGGCGCCCAAGAACATCGCCATTGCGGAACCGGAACGGAGCACTCTGGCCATCGCGATTCCTTTCCGGCTGTTCGTCAACGCTCTGCGGCCCTTCATCTACCTGATGAACGCCGCCGCCAACGCAACCCTGCGTCTCATGCGCGTGGAGCCGGTGGACGAGATCAATCCCTCGCACTCGGCCCAGGAGCTCGGGGCCATGATCGCCGAGTCCGCGCGCGAGGGCCTGCTCGAGACCTTCGAGCACAAGCTGTTGAGCGGCGCAATCGGGTTCGGAGACCTCGACGCGGCGGCCGTCATGATTCCACGCACCGAGCTGACGTCGATTCCGTCGACGGCAACACCGGAAGCCATCGAGCGTCTGGTTCTCGAAACCGGTCACTCGCGCTTTCCCGTCTACGGAGAGAGCCTCGATCAGGTGCTCGGGTTCTTCCACTCCAAAGACCTCTTGAAGATCCCACCCGAGAATCGCACCTTGCCCCTGCCCCGTCACTTCGTGCGTCAGATGTTGATAGTTCCGGAATCTCGCAAGCTCCATCCCTTGCTTTTCGACATGCGGCGTCAGCGTCGTCACTTTGCTCTCGTTATCGATGAGCACGGAGGCACCGCCGGGGTCGTCACGATCGAAGATCTGATTGAGGAGCTCGTCGGAGAGATCCGTGATGAGCACGACGACGACGAGTTCGACGTCGAAAAGCTCGACGATCGTCGCTGGCTCGTTCCCGGCTCGCTTCGCATTCACGAGGCGACGGAGGCCATCGGCATGGAACTCCCCGAGGGCGACTATGAGACCGTCGCCGGCTTTCTCATGGACCGTCTGCAACGCATCCCGAAGCAAACCGATGAGGTCGTCCACGCCGGCTGGACCATCACCGTCCGCTCGATGCACCACCGCCGGGTCATGCAGGTCCTGGTCGAGGGGGAGCCGGGCGACCGTGACTCGACCGAGTCCCGGTCCGCCACCCCCGATTCCTCCACCGCCAGAAGCTAGCCAGGCAGGCCCTTTGGGCCTCGGGAGGGCGCTCCTTCGGTGACTTACCGAACGACGTCACTATTTGTGGCTGGTGGGTAAGTCGACGAGTCGCGCTGCGTGATGAGGTCCGGAAAGCCGTCTCAGAGCAGCAGCGCGCCGAGTGCGTAGCCTGCGATGCCGCCGATCAAACAGACGGCCAGCGAACGCTTGGGGCTCACCAGCAGCGCCCCCACCGCGGCCGCAAGGACCGGCCCGTCGGCGAGCGTTCGCTCGCTGGTGATCAAGGTCAATGTGGCGAGGCTCGCAAAGATCGGAGCGGGCATGCGTTCGAGAACCGCCTCCAAGCGGCCGGTCGGGCGCGGTAAGAACGCAAGAGC
>JALZIB010000047.1 GCA_030860505.1 Actinomycetota bacterium | reverse complement strand
GACCTCGGCTGGAACACGATCGCGGGGGCCACGCTGGTCATCGCCGGAATCGCAGTGGCCGAGATCGGAGGCCGGAGGTCGCCGCCCAACGCCACGGCCTGCGAGATCGAGGTCGCCACAGAGCCATAGCTAGGATCCCTCGATTGCCGCAGAGCCTCTTACAGCGGCCTCCGGAACCAGAGCGCGCCGAGCGCGCTCCCCAGCAGCATCAACGCCAGCCCGCTTCCCACGAACGCCTGCGTGAGCTCGACTCTCTCCGTTCTCTCAGATGCGCTCTCGCCGATGTCCCGGTAGATGCTTTCGAGCTCGTCCGCCGAGGGGGCCGAGAAGAAGCGGCCGTCCGTGTGCTCGGCGATGGCCTCGAGCGTCACAACGTCGGCGGCGCGCTCGTCTTCGGTCGTGCCGACGACGATGGTGTTGACCTTGACGTCGAGGTCGAGCGCCTCCTCGGCCGCGTCCAGCGGCGCGACCTCGCTGCCGGTGTCGTTGCCATCGCTGAGCACGACCAGTTGCACGGAGCCCCCGCCCTCGGGCACGTTGGCGAGAGCGGCCATGATCCCGTCGCCGAGTTTCGTCTGACGGGCGGTCTGAAGTGATTCGAGGGCGAGCGAGATCGCCTCGCGATCCGACGTCGGAGCAGAGAGGGTCTGAGCCTCTTGGTTGAACCCGACCACGCCCACCCTGTAGTCCTCGGGCAACTGCGCGACGAGGACCCGGCTCGCGTTGCGCGCGGCCTCGAGCCGGCTCGGCGCGACATCGGTCCGGTTCATGGAGTTGGACGCGTCGAGCACGAGCATCACGGTGCCCCCTGTGCGCGTTACGACCTGCGTGCGCCCCGGGCGCGCGACCCCGAGCAACAGCGCCGTGAGAGCGGCAAGCATCAGCAACGCGGGAAAGTGACGGCGCCAGCGCGGGGGCGAGGGGACGACGTTCGGGCGCATGTGCGGTGAGGCGAAGACGGCGGCCTTGTGGGCCTGCCGGCGCTCGTGCGCGGCGTACGCCGCGGCCAGCAGCGGAACCGTGAACAGCAAGATCAGTAGCGTCGGAAGTTGAAAGCTCACCCGAACATCCGATCACGCCGCACGTAAGACGCGCCTAAAGGAATCACGCCGTCGCAGGGTCGAGGCCGGGGACGCCGGAGGTCTCGCTCTCGGCCACGCGCCCGAGCGCGGGAATCCAGATCACGAAAGTCGAGCCGCTGCCGACCTTGCTCGCGACCGTGACCTCGCCGGCGTGCGCCTGGGCAACCTGCTGCACGATCGCAAGGCCGAGTCCGCTGCCCCCGAGCGAGCGCGAGCGGGACTTGTCGGCGCGCCAGAAGCGTTCGAAGACCTGGTCTTGCTGGTCGGGCGGGATGCCCGGTCCCTGGTCCTCGACGGCCACCCACACCCATTCGTCCTTGGTGCCGGCGGCGATCGTGATCGAGGTCTCCGTGGGCGCGAAGCGGAGCGCGTTCTCAGCCAGGTTGGCGAGCGCGCGCTTGAGCGCGAAGCGGTCGCCGGCGACGAGCATCTCGCTCGCGATGGAGCGGCGCAACTCGATCCCGCGCGACTTTGCGACCGCCGCGAACTCGTCGGCTATCTCGTTCGCGACGACCCCGATGTCGACGCGCTCGTCGAGTTGCCGTGGTGATTCGAGGCGGGCGAGCGCAAGCAGGTCGTCGACCATCCTCGCCATGCGTTCGGTC
Source organism: Actinomycetota bacterium (assembly GCA_030860505.1). Classification (GTDB taxonomy): domain Bacteria; phylum Actinomycetota; class CADDZG01; order CADDZG01; family WHSQ01; genus WHSV01. Next base: position 14,123 of record JALZIB010000047.1, on the reverse strand, counting down.
GCGCGCCCGACCACCGCCGAGGTGTCGCGCAAGGCTTTCTCGTCCGCCTTGGGGTCGCTGAGCACGACGTCGAGGTTGGTCCGAATGACCGCAAGCGGATTGCGCAACTCGTGCGACGCGTCGGCAATGAATCGTCTCTGGGCGATGAAGGCATCGTCGAGGCGTTCGAGCATCGAGTCGAAGGTGTCGGCGAGACGCTTGAGCTCGTCGTCGGGGCCTTCGAGAGAGATGCGCCTCGAGAGATCGGTCGCCTGGATGCGCCGAGCGACGTCGGTGATGCGGTCGATCGGCGCCAGCACGCGCCCGGATACGACCCATCCCACGCCGAAACTGATGACGAACAGAAACGCGAGCGCCAGCAACGAGAACTCCCTGAGCCGCTCCAGGGCGTTCTGGTTGACGGCCTGACCGAAGTCCTCCATGGCGGGCTCGACCCCGCTGCGCAGGACGTTGGTGGCCGGGTCGAAGCGAAAGACGAGCTCCTTCGAAAGCTCCTCGTCGCCGATGGACTTGCTCAGCGCCATGTAGAGCCCGCCGAGCAACAGAGCTCCGATGAGAAAAAGGCTTGCGGAGTAGAACAGCGTGAGGCGAAAGCGCGCCGAACGGACCCATTCGGGCAGAGAACCGGTCACCGACTCGATCTGCTTCATCGTTCTGGCTTACACCCGCCCGGAATCTATGTGGGAGCTATGTGGTCCGCTAAGTGTCCTCGCGCAGCCTGTACCCGCTTCCGACCACGGTCTCGATGGGCTGCTCGTCGCCCTCGGCCTCGAGCTTGCGGCGCAGCGTCATCACCGTCACGCGCACCGTTTTCGTGAAGGGATCGGCGTTCTCGTCCCAGACGTGCTCGAGAAGATCCTCCTGGCTGAACACGGCCCCCGGGTCGCTCATGAAGTAACGAAGGAGCGCGAACTCCTTGGGGCTGAGCGGCAGCGGCCGCCCGTCGCGACGAGCCTCGTGGCGCGCGGTGTCAAGCTCGAGGCTCCCGACCCGCAGCAGCGCGGTCGAGCGGCCCGCGTCCCGTCGCAACAGCGCCCGCACCCGGGCGCGCAGCTCGTCGAAGTCGAACGGCTTGACGACGTAGTCGTCCGCGCCCCCGTCGAGCCCGCCGATGCGATCGGACGCCTCGCCGCGCGCCGTCAGCATGAGGATGCGGGGCTGCTCGCCCGGCAACTGGATCTGTCCGGCTCTGATGCTGCGCGCGATCGTGCGGCCGTCGACGCCCGGCAGATTGAGGTCGAGACAGATGAGGTCGTAGTCGTTGACCTCGATCTTTGCCATCGCCTCGTCGCCGTCATAGGCGACGTCCGTTGCGTAGCCGTCGTTGCGCAGCCCGCGCGCGACGGCATCGGCGAGATCGTGTTCGTCTTCAACCACAAGGATGCGCATCGTCCAATCGTAAGGTCCCTTTTACCCCTCCTTTAGTCCCCAGCGCGCAAACTGAGGGTGCAAACTGGGTAGACACATACGGCGGTAGAGGGCACAAAGGACAACCACACCGCAAAACGAGGAGGCCGGACGATGTCGCAGCGCCCATATTGGGAGGTGGACCAGCAGCCGAGCCAGCCCTACGGCTCGACCCAGACCACCAGCCCCCTGCCGCACCGTGGGTATCAGCCTCCGCCCCGGCGTCGTCAACCCCCCACCGGCAAGATCGCGGCGGGGGCGCTCGCCGCGCTTCTGCTGCTCGGGGGCGGCTTCGGCCTCGCCCAGCTCGTCGACGACGAGGAGGCCTCGCCGGGCAGCATCCAGACCGGGCCCGACGGGCCTGTGGGGGCCGACGTCGAGGAGCCCGTGGCGGCCGTGGCCGACGCCCTGTTGCCGTCCGTGGTGCAGCTCGAAACCGAGGGCGGTCTCGGTTCGGGCGTCGTCTACAAGGAGGGCGGGCTCATCCTCACCGCGGCTCACGTAGTCGAGGGCAGCGACGACGTCATCGTGCGGCTCAGCGATGGGCGGCGCGTCAACGGGACCGTGCTCGGCACGGACTCCGACACCGACATCGCGGTGGTCGACGCAGACTTCGACGACTTCGAGATCGCGACGCTCGCCGTCGACGTGCCGGTGGAGGTGGGCCAGATGGCGATCGCCATCGGGAGCCCCTTCGGCCTCGACTCGTCCGTGACCTCGGGCATCGTCAGCGCGGTCGGGCGCACGCTCGAGAATCCCGACGGCGGCGCGGTCAGCACGATTCAGACCGACGCCTCGATCAACCCGGGCAACTCCGGCGGGGCGCTCGTCGACCGCACCGGGAGGGTCATCGGGATCAACGACGCGATCTTGTCCGAGGGCGGCGACAACGCAGGAATCGGTTTCGCCATCCCGATCGACACCGCCTTCCAGGTGGCCGAGGCGCTCGAGAAGGGCGAGACTCCGACCATCGGTTTCCTCGGCGTGACCCCGACCGATAGCAGCGGCGGTTCTCCTGGCGCGCTCGTGACCAGCGTCGTCGAGGGCTCGGGGGCCGAGGCGGGCGGGCTCGAGGAGGGCGACCTCATCACCCGCTTCGACGGCGACCCGATCGAGAGCTCGGCCGACCTCATCGCAAGGATCAGGGCCACCGAGCCCGGAACGACGGCGACGATCGAGCTCGTTCGAAACGGGCAACCTCAACAAGTAAGCGTCACGATCGGCGAGGCTCCTTAGTAGGGCCAGCTCCGAGCACGGATGAAAGGACCTCTATGACCGACGGTCAACGGCTCCACGTCGCCGGCGAACCGGATCACGTTCACGGCAAGCTCCAGGACGCGCTCTACGAGATCAAGCGCGTCATCGTCGGGCAGGACGCCATGCTCGAGCGAGTCATGGTCTGCCTGCTGGGCAACGGCCACCTCTTGCTCGAGGGGGTGCCTGGGCTCGCCAAGACGTTGACGATCCGCACGCTGTCCGGAGTGCTCGGAGGCAAGTTCCAGCGCGTCCAGTTCACGCCCGACCTCGTTCCCTCGGACCTCGTCGGGACCCGCATCTACAGGGCCGACAGCCACAGCTTCGACACCGAGCTGGGGCCCATCTTCTGCAACTTCCTGCTCGCCGACGAGATCAACCGGGCCCCCGCCAAGGTCCAGAGTGCCCTGCTCGAGGTCATGCAGGAGCAGCAGGTCACGATCGGTCCCAAGACCTACAAGCTCGAGAGCCCCTTTCTCGTCATGGCGACCCAGAACCCGATCGAGTCCGAGGGCACCTATCCCCTGCCCGAGGCCCAGATGGACCGCTTCATGATGAAGGTCGTCGTCGACTATCCGAGCTTCGGCGACGAGATGGAGGTCGTGGGCCGCTCGCTCGCCGGGGCGGTCGAGGTCAACGAGGTCATGTCGGCCGCAGAGGTCGTCGCCTTTCAGAAGTCCGTCGCGACCGTCTACGTCGATCGCCCCGTGTCCGAGTACGCGGTCGCCCTCACGATGGCGACGCGCAACCCGGGGGCCTTCGGGCGAGGCGATCTGTTGGAGTTCATCAGCTTCGGAGCGAGCCCCAGAGGATCGATCAACCTCGTGAAGTCGGCGCGCGCCATGGCCCTCATTCACGGCCGCCGTTACGTGCTTCCCGGCGACGTACGCGTGCTCGCCAAAGACGTTCTCCGCCACCGCATCGTGCTCAGCTACGAGGGCCTCGCCTCGGGGATCAGTAGCGACGACATCCTCGACTCGGTGCTCGAGTCCGTGCCGATGCCACGCGTCGAGCTGTCCACCAAGTCCTCGAGCGCGTGAAGGTTCTGCCGTTCAATCAACCGACGCGGGCGGATCGGCCGGGCCCCGGCCCCCTGCCCCACCAGCTCCTGCGCGCGCTCGATGCGCAGATCCGCAGGCGCGTCGACGGGTTGGCGGCGGGAGACTTCCGCTCGACCGTGCTCGGCGAGGGCACCGAGCTCGAACAAGTTCGCCCCTACGTTCCGGGTGACGACATCCGCAAGATGGACTGGAACGTCAGCGCTCGCACCGGCGAGCCGCACGTGCGCGTGCACGTCGCGGAGCGCGCGGTCACGACCTGGGGCCTGCTCGACTGCTCGGCCTCGATGACCTTCGGAACCCAGGATCGCCGCAAGCTCGACGTCGCCGAGGGGGTCGCACTGGCGACCTCGCATCTCGGGACGCGCGGGGGAAACCGCTTCGGGCTGATGACCTTCGGGGGCCGCAAAGACGAGATGTGGCCGGCGACGTCACGGCGCGGCGGAGTCGTCGGGCTGTTGTCTCGCATCCGGGTCGACGACCCGGCCCCCATGGGAACCGCGATGGCGGACGGTCTGCACCGGGCCGCGCTCATTCTGAGAACGCGCGGGGTCATCGTCGTGATCTCCGACTGGCGCGACGAGTCGGCCTGGCGCAAACCGCTCGCGCTGCTCGGCGAGCGCCACCACGTCATCGCGGTCGAGATCCGCGACCGCCGCGAGATGGAGCTTCCCGACGTCGGAGACACCTACTTCGTCGACGTCGAGACGGGTCGCGAGGTGCGCGTCGACACGGGCGACGCGTCGGTGCGTCGCCGGTTCGCCGAGGCCGCTTACGCCGAGCGCGAGCAAGTGCGACACAAGATCCTCGCCGCGGGGGCCGAGCACGTCGTGCTTCACACCTCCGGTGACTGGCTGCGGCCCCTCGCCGCCTTCATGTCTCGTAGGGAGCAGTACAGGTGACCTTCTCGTCGCCGCTGTGGCTTCTCGTTCTGCCCGCCGTCCCTCTGGTGTTCGTCGGGCTTTGGGGTCTGCGCCGCAACAAGACGCGCTACGCGATCTCCTTTAGCAACACCGCGGTCCTCGCCTCGGTCGCACCGCCGTCGTCGTGGCGGCGCGCCGTCCCCGTTAGCCTGCTGGCTCTGGCCTTTCTGGTGCTGGCTCTGGGCATGGCCCAGCCCCAGGCCGAGGTCGCGGTGCCGCGCGACGAGGCGACCGTAATTCTCGCGGTCGACGTCTCCGGCTCGATGCAGGCGACCGACGTCACTCCCGACCGCATGACCGCGGCGAAGAAGGCGGCCTCGTCGTTTATCAACAAGCTTCCCGAGCGCTTCCGCATCGCCGTGGTCTCGTTTAGCGACGTCGCCAACGTGCTCGCACAGCCCACCACCGACCGGGCCTCGACGCTCGAAGCGCTGGCCTCGCTCGAGGCCGAGGGCGGCACGGCGATGGGCGAGGCGCTCATCCAATCCGTTCAGCTCGTCCAGGACGACCGCGAAAGCATGGTGCTGCCGACGCCCGCCATCACACCTTCGCCGGATCCTTCCCCGTCGCCGGTCCCAGATGAGCGCGAGCGGGTCAGCGCGATCCTGCTGCTGTCCGACGGCTACAACACGACCGGCGTGGATCCGCTCAGCGCGGCGACCCAGGCGCACGAGCTCGGCGTGCCCGTCTACTCGATCGCCCTCGGAACACCCGACGGGGTCGTGACCGTGCCGGATCAGTTCGGCAACCAGAGGCTTCTACCCGTGCCCCCCGACTACGCGACGCTCGAGTCGATAGCCGAGACCACAGGCGGCGACTACTTCGAGGCCCCCTCGGAGCGCGACCTCCAGTCGGTCTACGACAGCCTCGGCGAGCGCATCGGCTACACGACCCGTCCCGACGAGATGACCTACGCCTTCTCCGGCGTCGGCGCAGTCCTCCTGCTGCTGGCCGCACTGACCTCGCTTTTGTGGCGGGGCCGCCTGACCTAACCGGGCATCAGACCCACGGTCTCGAGAGCGCGGCCGCGACGGCCGGATGAGTTCTTCAACGCTCAGAACGCCCCCGGAAACGCGTCTTGTGCTCACCCGGTCTCGTTCGTCACCTGAAGCTACTTGAAGCTAAGGGTGTCGAGTATCCGCTCCGCCGTGTCCTCGTCGAGGATGTCCTCGCTCCCCGCCACGCGAAAGATGACCTGCTCGCCGTCCGGCCCCTCCGCCACGACGTCCCACGAGTGAACGAGCGCCCCCTCGGAGGCAAAGCTGTACTCGAGCAACGCCGCCGAGTCCGCGCCGTCGACCTCCGTGTCCGCTTGTCCGAGCACCTCGAAATCCTCAACGGTCGTGCGAAGCTCCGCGGCGAGCGCGGTGGCGCGCGCCGCGGAATCACCCGCTTCGTCGTCCACGAAGACCTGAATGCCCGTTTGAACCCCGCCCTCGGGTCCCTCGATCTGAAGCTCGGCGCCGCCCGTGGGTGAACCCTCGGTCCAGTCCTCCGGATGAGCGAAGGTCACGGGACCCGCGGCGGCCTCGGTGAACCCGTCCGGGGCCTCGGGGCCCGAGTCGCACCCCGTCATCAGGCCCCCTATCACCAGGCCGATCAGGAGTCGCGCCATGAGGCGAGTATCCCGCAACCGGCGGCGGACAGAGCACCGGGCTCGACCTTCGCCGCCGGGGTTGCGACGGCTGGAATCCTTTACCGGGCTTTTACCGGGTATGGAGTGAACTGATCTTCAGGCTCACCTCACGGGGAGATTTGCCATGAAGAATCAGACCCACAAAGGCTCCGCACCCCTCACGGCCAAGCCCTCGCGCCGCAACCTCAAGGAGCGCAGGTGCGCGCACGACGGCTGCACGACCAAGCTGTCGCAGTACAACGCCCGCGAGAAGTGCTGGGCGCACGCCGACTTCAAGATTCCCCGCCTCCGCGGCCGCGTGAACGAGGCGGCTACCTAGACCTCAAGGACCCCCGCAGCACCCCCTGCCCAATGACGGCCCCCTTCCCCGAGGGGGCCGTCGCAGGTCTAGCTCCGTCGCATAAATGCCGGGTCGGCTCGCGTTGTTGGGACTCATGCGCGCTCAGCGCGCACCACGACCAACAATTGGGTGGGACCGGGACCGCGCTCTTGCAGGTCTCCGTCCTCTGGGCGCGAAACCCACACTTACCTCCAGGGCCGAATCTGCCGATACATCCAGCAACAGAGTTCGGCCCGGAGGCGCGCCCCTCCTCCCCGCCTCCGGCCGAACCACCAACCCCAGGGGCCACTCGCACTCGTTCTGAATGCGAGGAGTCCCTTCGATCGAAACCCAGGAACCAGAGATCGGCCGCGGGGGCGAGCGTCGCCGCCGCTGATTGAGGAAGAGGCTTTGTGGGGATCTCATCCAATGTGAAGCCAGGGGAACTCATAGCGAAGCGGTATCGGCTCGAGCACGAGCTGGGGCGCGGCGGGATGGCCGTGGTCTGGTGTGCCACCGACACGAGGCTCGACCGGCCGGTCGCCGTCAAGTTCCTGGCCCCCGAGTTCTCCGAGGATCCCGAGTTCCTCGTCCGCTTCTTCACCGAGGCGCAGAGCGCAGCCTCGCTCGCTCATCCCAACGTCGTTGCCGTGCTCGACTTCGGCGACTTCGAGAACCGTCCCTACCTCGTCATGGAGTACGTCGCCGGCGGCTCGGTCGCCGACGTTGCGGGCCAGCCCCTTATGCCAGAGCGGGCCCTCGAGATCATCGAACAGGCTGCGCGCGGGGCGGGGGCCGCCCACCTCAACGGCGTCGTGCACAGGGACATCAAGCCGGCCAACATCCTGCTCGACGACGAGGGCCACCCCAAGCTCGCCGACTTCGGTATCGCGGCGGCGCGCGGCGGCGAGCGCATGACGGCGACGGGCGACGCGATCGGCTCGCCTCACTACATCTCGCCCGAGCAGGTCTCGGGTCAGAGCGCCACACCGGCGTCGGACGTCTACAGCCTCGGCGTCGTGCTCTACCAGTTGCTCACCGGGGTGCGTCCCTTCGAGCACGACAACATCACCGCGGTCGCGATCAGCCATGTGGACGAGGAGCCCGATCCTCCGAGCGACCACGTCGAGGATCTCGACCCGGCGCTCGACGCGCTCGTGCTGCGCTGTCTCGCCAAGGATCCCGAGGAGCGCTACATCGACGGCAACGAGCTCGCCGACAGCATCTCGACCGGGCGCTACCTCGAAGAGAACACCGTCATGTTCACGGGCGAGGAGCCGGCCCCGCGACGCGGCCCCCGCGTCGCCGTCGGCGCCGCCGTTGCGCTTGGAGTCGCCGCGCTCGCGCTCGTGGGCGTTTTGGCCTTCGGGGGAGCCGACCCGGCGCCCTCGTCGGAGGACGAGGGCCAATCTTCAAGTGAGACGGAGCTGAAGGACAGGGGGAGGGAGAAGCCCGGTTCCACGCCCACGCCCATCACCGAGACGGAGGAGAGCGGCGAGAGCACCCCTGCGCCCGAGCCGAGCGAGGAAGAAGAGCCCGAGGAAGAATCCGAACCCTCCAACGGCGGAGGAGGTTCTTCCGGAGGCGGAGGTTCCACCGGAGGCGGAGGTTCCACAGTCCCCGATCCGGATCCCGAACCCGACCCTGAGCCCGAACCCGAACCCGAGCCCGAACCCGAGCCCGAACCCGAACCCGAGCCGGAACCCGAGCCGGAACCCGAGCCGGTCCCCGACCCGGCCGAAACCCCGGCGCCCTAACCGAGCCGAGCGCTCCGGCCGAGCCTCGCCGGATTGTGGGTCATGGTGCGCGCCGAGCGCGCCTGAGCCCCGAGAATCAACTGAGCCACCGACCGGGCCGAACCAGCCCGAGCGCTCCGGCCGAGCCTCGCGGTGATTGTGGGTCGTGGTACGCGCCGAGCGCGCCTGAGCTCCCACAATCACGTTATTCGCTCGGGACGACGTGGAAGCCCTCGTTCTCGAAGTCTCGGTCGAAGGCGAATGCGTGGTCGATTCCCAAATGCCTCATCGTCTGGAAACTGACGCGATCGGCGAACGAGATCCGTTTGTCCAGAGCAGCGAGATAGCCGGCCACCGACTGGTCATGTAGATCCTCGTTCACGTGGAACACCGAAAGGACGGGGATGAAAGCATCGAACAGGATCCTCACGGCCTTCGAACCCAACCGCCGATGTGTCAAGGCCGAACTCTCAACCACCACGTAGCTGTGGGTCGTCAGGAACACCTCTTGGTCGCGAGCCGCCCTCGTGAACCACCGCGCCGCCCGGTCATGATTGACATCGTCCTCATCCAGCAACGCGTACAGAGCCGATGTGTCGACGAAGGTCATCATTCGAGATAGGCGTCCGCCAGGCGATCATCGTGCCGCTCGCTGACATCTCGACGCCCCGACCTGAATCCACCTATCGAAGCGACCGCCCTCTCACGGCGGCGGGGGTCGATGTCCGAGGACGAAACGAAGCGGTCGACCGCTTGTCTGATGAGCTCTGCCATCGATTTGCCGGTGCGGGCGGAAGCCGTCTTCAGGCTCCGGAACTGCTCCTCTGTGAGCTGGATCTGAGAACGCACCATGGCAGCATGTTAGCATTCTATGCTGCCATGCTGTGGTCAGACGGCGTGATGATTGTGGGTTGTGGTGCGCGCTGAGCGCGCCTGAGCCCCCACAATCGCGGTGGCGTCCACCTGTGTGGGTGATCTACGAAAGTGGCTGAAGTCGAGGCAGCCGTCGGGCAGGTTACTCGGATGAGCGACGATCCTTATGTGGCTGCCGGTTTGAGAACCTGGACTTCACAGTCGACTCCGGTTGCACGACTGACCTTTCTATCGCCGGTAACCAGTGCTGCAGTCCAGACCCTCAGCGCAACGTAGCAGGGCCAAGAGGTACTCCTGCAAGGGCATGCCCGCTTCACTCGCTCGGCGCCGAAGGACCGAATGTGTTTCCTCGGGGACGTTCCGGATCTGGAGATTCACCATGCATGCGCTATGCACCAGACCGGGGCGGTGAGTGGTGCCAAATGGCCGTCCTGCGCCCCAAACGCCGCAACGACCCCGGAGCCGGCCTCCGCGCGAACCGGCCGGGCGGTGAGTGATGCCAAATGGCCGTCCTGACCGGTCCCGATCCCTGCCGTAGGCGCCCTCTCGAGGACCGGCGCTCTAGGCGTTGCCGTTGCAGGTGTCCGGGGCCCACAGGCCGGCGTCGGTTGCCCGGGCCTCGCGTTGCAACATCACGAACAACTTGCTGTGTCGCACGTTCGTCAAGTATCGCTAAATGTAGTCGTTCCTCCCACCGGTTCGGGGTGACAAGATCAAGCTTCACACGCCACGGCCACCGCCAGCGCGCGGCAAACCTCGTGCATTCGCGCGTCGCTGAGACGACCCAAGCGGTCTACCAGCGTGGCCAGTGAAACGCTCTCGACAGAATCGAGGTTGACGGCGGACGGAAGGGGGATCGGGTCTTCGCTCGGCTCAAGCAGCACCTCGCTCGGGATGCCGCGTATCGTCGTCGTGCAGGGTCCGATCAGGGCGCGTCCGAGACGGGGGATCGCCACGTCTCTCGATAGCACGACCACCGGGCGTCGGCCCGCCGCCGGAAGCTCACACCACCACACCTCTCCGCGAGCGGGCGACGTCATCAGGACCGTGCGGCCGCTTCGCGGAACGCAGCCAGGTCGCCCCACTGGTCTTCGCTCGTGAGAGGTTCGCGGTCGTAGGCCACGTAGGAGGCGTCGATCTCGGCGCTGCGGTTGAGTGCGACCAACGCGGCAAGAGCCTCTTCAACGAGTACCGAATCGGAGGCGCCTCTTCGGAGTCGGCGGGCGGTCTTCAGTAGGTCCTCGTCAACAGTAGTGCTGATCCGTGCCCTATTCACGCCACGAACATAGCATAATCATGCCATTGTCCCCGAGCTAAGTTTCCTGAAGTCGCCCTCAAGCTCTACGAAGAAGCGCTGACCGCTTGCCTCTCACCGCCCTATGCCGGTTGCCAGACCAGCCGACGCATCTTCGCCAACTGGAACGTCTAGCGGGTTCATTAGGGCGTACCCGAGCAAGCCGAACAAGCCCATCCACCCGCCGATCGCGAGGCGACCGAGAACGAACGAGCTGAACATCGCTGGCGTCATCGGAACGAAGACCCAGACACCCAGAAGGAGCGGCAGCCAGCGCCGCCACCCTGCCCACCGCTGAGCGCGAACGACAGCGATGCGCGCGACGATCAACCCCGACCCCGATGGTGATCGATGCAATGCCATAGATGCTCTCGATCACACAGCCCCCTGGCGGGTGATTGCAGATGGGAATCGGACCGACGGACAAGTCATCATCGGAGAGGCAAAGTTGCCTCCGCGGACCTCCGGGCCCTCCTTGCACGTGCATGAACGAGAGGACGAAGGGACGTACGTGATCGACGGCAGCCTCACCTTCTCCGATAGTGGGTCCCCGCACCTTGTCCGTCGACAGAGGTTGTGATCTCTGAGCCTTCGCCTTTTCAGATCTCGAACCGTTCGGCCCACTGTGCCCGATCTGCAGACGCCTCGAACGGCTGCGTGATGTACACGACCTCCTTCACCACTTTGCCGTCTCGGAACTCAAGGATGTTCGCCGTCAAGGAAGGCTCGCCCCCGGCGACCCTCATCAGATTCTCTGCGGTCCAAAAATCGCCGCTGCCCATGATCCGCCATGTCTTGAATTCGAGCGGCGGAGCTCCCTCCCGCATAGCTCGAAAGGTTTCTTTCCCGATGAACCGCTCTCCCGATTGTGGCCACTCGAGTACTGCGTCTTCGTGATAGATCGCGTGCGCCGCCTCAAAGTCGTTCGAATTCGCGTGGCGCTCCCAGTGGTCCTCCAGCAGCTGACGAATCTCCTCATCTTCCATATCTCTCCTCCACTGACGCCTAGCGAAAGACACGTGCTAGTCGAGCATCGCTCGACTAGCACACCAAACGAGGACATCGCAACTCGCGACTTCGCAAGGGAGGCCATAGGGTGAGCTACGCGCACCGACCCTAAGCCGTACGGCTATGTCCTACCATCACACGTCTCGGGTGACCAAAGCCCCCGATCTGCCTCCCTCGCCTCATGTTCCAGCTGCACAAAGACCTCGGACCAACGGATGTTCGTCAAGTATCGCTAAATGTAGTCGTGCAGCTACACGTATCAAGAGACACAGCCCGCGCTCTTCCTCTCGCGCCTCCTGTTGCAGCTGCACAAAGAGAGTGCTGTGGCGGACGTTCGTCAACAATCGCTAAATGTAGTCGGGCCGGGACGCAGTACAACGTCTTCCCCCACTACTGCCGAGCACCGACGCACCGACGGCAGCGCGACCTCCGGCACGATCATCGTCACGTCAACAAGGTTTAGCCGTCACCAGCAAAAGAACGACCCAGAGCCCGGGTCTCCCTGCAGGCCCAGGCTCTGCGGCGACCACCTTTGGGAAATGCGCGCCGACCGGCCCCGGGTCGAGACGCGCTTGCACGCTGTCTTGTCATCCGCTTGGATGAGGCCGTGACTCCTCTAAGCCCTCCGTTCTCCGTTCTGATCGCTACAACCGGTCGAGGGATCGAACGGCTGGAGAAATCAGGAGGAAGCTGGACACTTGATCGCATGCTGACCAAGGAGGACGCGCGTTGCGTGGCGACGTCATCCGACGGGTCGGTTCTCGTCGGGACCCAAGGCAACGGGCTATTCCGCTCCGACGACGGCGGTTCGACGTGGGCGACCTCGGGTCTCGAAGGAAAGATCGTGAAGTCGATCGCGTTCTGCCACGCAGATCCCATGGTCGTCTATGCGGGGACGAAACCGCCGGCCGTTCACAGGAGCGACGACGGCGGGCGTAGCTGGCGCGAGCTCGATGCATTCCAGAAGATCAAAGGAAGACGGTTGTGGAGGCAACCCGCCGAACGGCCCTCGACCGCTTACGTACAGGCTCTGGCTTGTTCGCCTGGCAATGCGGACGTGGTGGTTGCCGGCATGGAGGCAGGCGCAGTCGTAAGGACGACCGACGGCGGCGCAACCTGGAGCGACCACCTTGCCGGGTCGTGCCGCGACTGCCACGCCCTCCATTTCCATGCCGACGGGAAGCACGTCTACGAGGGCGGCGGCGGCACCATCAAGGCGGGGATCGCGCTCAGCGCCGACGGCGGACGAAGTTGGGAACGACCTACGGAAGGACTGGACGTCAAGTACGGATGGGCCGTGGCGGCCGATCCCGCGGACGCGGATCGCGTCTACCTCGCGCTGTCCCCCGGCCCCATGAAGGCGCATTCCGATTCGGACGCGCAGGCCGCGATCTTCCGCCGCGAAGGATCCGCCTCGTGGCAAAGGCTCCAGGGCGGGCTCCCTCAGCCGCTCGATCACATGCCCTATGGGTTCCTCACTCATCCGTCTGCCGGCGGTTACCTGCTGGCGGGTCTGTCGAACGGCGACCTCTGGGGAACGAACGATCGGGGAGACAGTTGGTCGAAGATGGACGCGTCGTTCACCTCGGTACATAGGGCTCTTGCAGGCTTGTGACACGGCCGAAGAAGCACTAGGCATCCCCGTTCTGGCCTTGGCGGGAACCCCCGCCTCTTCTTAACCACTACCGCTACACCTCTCGGGCGATCAGAGACCTTGCATCGCCCCCTTTAGGACTCCTGGGGGTCTCGGTGGAGCAGCTGGTCGACGAACGTGGCTACGTCGGAGGCAAAGCGCGACGGATCTTCCCAGCGCGGCGTGTGGCCAACTCCCGAGTACACCACCAGTCGCGCTGAGGGGATATGCGCGATCAGCTCCTCCTGCATGTCGCGCCGAACCAGCACATCGGCATCACCCCAAATCAACAGCGTCGGAGTCGTGATACGTGCAAGATCGGACCTGTCGTCGTAGTCCAACAGGCTGGCAAACAGCTCGCGCCAAACGCGTGCCGGAACCTTCAGGAGCTCGCGCACCAGTTCGTCGCTAAGGTCGGGGTCAACGTCAGGAGACGAGGTGTCGGCTACGAAAGAGCGTGCGAACGTGGTGCCGATGGGGTCTTGGAGAGTCGACACCACAGACTCGACGAAATCGTTCAGTCCGGCATCGCCCAAAAGGGTGGCGGGCGATGCTTCGAGCACCAAACCGGCCACACGCTCCGGCCGGTCGATTGCCACACGCCGCGCCACCAGACACGACCCCGAGTGCCCGATTAGGAAGGCTCGCTCGACGTCAAGTGCGTCGAGCAGCCGCACGGCGTCGTGGGCGAAGTCCCCCACGCGATAGCCGGTTGCAGGTTTGTCCGAGTCACCATGACCGCGCTGGGATACTGCGATAGCTCGGATCCACGACGGGAGTTGGTCGAGAACCGGCCTGTACGAGAGCCACGAATCCGTCGGTCCAGGCAGGAACACCAACGGCACAGCCGACTGGTCGCCCTGAGCTGCGTACGAAAGCGTTGGACCGTGGGGGAGGGACACCGTCGACACTTCTCTCGCCATCGCTGCAAGTGTAGACATCGGCATCTCCGGCCAAGGCCCGAGACGCAATCTCTCAGGCC
>JALZIB010000012.1 GCA_030860505.1 Actinomycetota bacterium | reverse complement strand
CGTTCGGTCATACCTCCCGACACCGGCACGACCGTCATGCCCAGTCGCTCGGCGCCGTAATGGAGGCCCAGCCCGCCCGTGAAGAGCCCGTACCCGTAGGCGTTGTGCAGCATCATGCCTGGTTCGGCCCCCGCCATCGCAAGGCACCGAGCATTGACTCGAGCGAAGAGCTCGACGTCCTCCGTGGTGTAGCCGACGACGGTCGCCTTTCCGGTGGTGCCCGACGACACATGGATGCGACTGATCTCCCTGATCCCTTCCGCGAAGAGCCCAAACGGGTAGTGATCGCGCAGGTCCTGCTTGCGGGTGATCGGGAGAGTCGTGATGTCGTCGATCGTGAAGACGTCGTCCGGCTTCAACCCGGCCTCGTCGAACCTCGCGCGGTAGAAGTCGACCCGTTCGTAGGCGCGCGCCGCGAGCCCTGCCAGGCGCTCGGACTGCAGGTTGCGCAGCTCGGCGGCCGGCATGGATTCGAACTCGGCTTCAAAGATCACGGCCGCACCTCGATTTCTCCGTTTTCCGCCGCCGCTCCTCCTCTCTCTTCCTGCAAAGCCTCGGCAAGCCTCGCGGCGTCGGCAGCGCTTGCGGGCGTGTAGATCATCACCTTGAGGTTGGGATCCGCCGGCGGACTCAGGGTTGTGTGGTCCAGCACGATGTGCCCCGCGTCGGGGTGGACGATCTCTCTTCGTCCGTCGGCTTCACCCGCGACGTCGTAGCGAGACCACCACTCCCTGAACTCTTGGCTCTCTCGCCGCAGGTCTTCGATCAGGCTCGCAAACCGTGCGTCACCCGGGTATCTGGCGGAGTCTGCTCGGAAACGCGCCAGGAAAGACTGGGCCGTCGCCTCCCACGAAGCGAAGCGCTCGCGCGCCAGCGGAGCGGCGAAGACGTACCAGAGGAGGTTCCGTTCGTGTGGGGAAGCACCGGATGAGAGCCCGAACACCGTCTCCGCGGAGGCGTTCCAGTGCGCCAGATCTCCCCGTGCGCTTATAGCGTAGGCCGGACTCGTGCGAAGGTCGTCGAGCATCCGCCTGAGCGCGGGGGTTATCGCCTCGACCGGGGGCGGGATGCAGGGCGGAGGTGTCCGATCCGCGAGCACGAAAAGGTGCCACTCCTCTTCGGGAGAGAGCCTAAGAGCGCCGGCAATGCCTTCGAGGACTCCCTCCGAAGGCTTTGCGTCACGCCCCTGCTCCAGCGACGTGTACCAGGAGATCCCGACGTTGGAGAGCAGGGCCACCTCTTCCCGTCTGAGTCCCGGCGTCCGGCGCCTGCCCCCGGACGGCAGCCCCACGTCGTCGGGAGTAAGACGTTCCCGGCGCGTTCGGAGAAACTCCGCCAACGCTTCTCGCCTGTCTCTCTCGCTGCCGCCGCTTAGCCTGACGCTCTCACTCATACGATCAACCGACTCTGGTCGTGGGCTTGCCTCCGTGTGAACCTGCAAAAAGTACCACTCGAATAAGGGAACGAGGCGGGGCATGTCGCAACTTGGAGGAAAGGCGGCGCTGGTTACCGGGGGCAGCCGCGGGATCGGCGCAGCGATCGCTCGCCGGCTGGCGCGCGAAGGAGCCGAGGTGGCGTTGACTTACCTGAGCGCGGCCGACAGAGCGAAGACAGTCGTCGCAGAGATAGAGGCCGAAGGTGGGCGAGGGCTCGCTCTAGGCGCGGACGGTGCGCATCCGGGTGCGGTAGTCGCTGCCGTCGAGCGGACGGTGGCCGAGCTCGGTCGGCTCGACATCCTCGTCAACAACGCAGGCGTCTTTCCGAACGGCCCGCTCGAGGACGTGACCCTTGAAGAGGTCGACCAGACTCTTGCGGTTCACGTGCGCGCCGTCTTCGTCGCATCACAGGCCGCGGCGCGGCACATGGGGGCCGGCGGGCGCATTATCTCGATCGGCTCCTGCTTCGCCGAGCGGGTGCCCTATCCGGGCGTCAGCCTCTACGCCATGAGCAAGTCGGCGCTGATTGGCCTCACCAAGGGACTCGCCCGTGATCTCGGAGCGCGCGCCATTACCGCCAATGTGATCCATCCCGGTTCGACCGACACGGAGATGAACCCGGCCGACGGCGAGGATGCAGAAGAGGAACGGCGCTTCATAGCCCTCGGTCATTACGCAAGCACAGAGGACATCGCAGCAACCGTTGCCCATCTCGCCGGCGAAGGTGGACGTTACATCACCGGCGCTTCGATCGCGGTCGACGGTGGTTTCGCGGCATGATTCGTTCATGCTCCGCTGTCGACATAGCGAGCGGCGTGTCAAAGTGCCGCCAAGACAAACCATGAATGACCTTCAGACGGCGCGCGGTTAGGGGGCCGATGGGAGCGTGGGCAATTCTTATCGGTGCCGGTCTGCTGGAGATCGTGTGGGCGACCGCGTTGAAGAACGCCGACGGCTTCACCCGGCTCTGGCCCAGCGTCATCGGCATCGCCTTCTCTCTGATGAGCTTCTTCATGCTCGCGGTGGCACTAAGAAGTCTGCCCTTGGGTACAGCCTACGCGGTCTGGGTCGGCATCGGCGTAATCGGTGTGGCGGTCGCCGGAATCATTGCATTCGGCGAGAGCGCATCGTTGCTCCGGGTGGGGTTCATCGCGCTGATCCTGGTTGGGGTCATCGGGCTGCGGATCGTCGAGGGATGACGCGTGCTCGTCAAAGTCGGATAAAAGGAGAGCACGGATGAACAAGGAAGAGTTCCGGCGACTGTTGCAGACCGTCGCCGACGGCTGGAACGCGGGAGACGCTGATCTGGCCGCCGAATGTTTTGCCGAGGACGCGGTTTACGTCGAGCCTCCAGATCGTCAGCGGTACGTGGGCAGACGCCAGCTCGCGGACTTCTTCGGGCGCGGTGAGAAGTTCTCGATGACGTGGCATCGCCTCGTTTTTGATGAGGACGAGAGAGTCGGCTTCGGCGAGTACACCCTCTCCGTGATCGGCGAGTTCACCTTGCACGGTGTCACTACCGTCGAGATAGAGGACGGCCTGATCTCCCGGTGGCGGGAGTACCAGTACCGCTCCGAACTGTCCTTCGAGGAGTTCGCCGGCGACAGCTTGCGCCGCTAGGTTCCCGGGCGGAAGCACCCGATTCCCGTGATGGGGTTCTGTTACTCGCCCATGACCTTGATGATGAGACGCTTGTTGCGCCCGCCGTCGAACTCGACGTAGAAGACCGCCTGCCAGGGACCGAGGTCGAGCGTGCCCTCCGTGATGGGAACGATGACCTGGTGGTGCATGAGCAGGTTCTTGAGATGGGCGTCGCCGTTGTCCTCGCCCCCACGATGATGCCTGTAGTCGCCCGGGTCCGGGAGGAGAGCCTCCGCCACTTCGTTGGCCGGCGGTTTCCACGACGGCGGGGCGAGCTTGTCGAGCCACTCCAGCGCGTCAGCCTGGATGCCGGGCTCGTCGTCGTTGATCCAGACCGCCGCGGTGATGTGCATCGCGGAAACGAGCACCATGCCCTCCTGGACGCCCGACTCGGCGACCGCACCCGCGACGTCATCGGTGATTCGAACGAACTCGCGCCGCTCGTCCGTGTTGAAGGTCTTGTAGACGGTATGCGCCTTCATGACTCGGGGCCGAGCGCCGGGTTCGGTGGTTCGGCGTCTACGCCTCGTGTGGAGGCATGGAAGACGTCGTCGCGGCTGTAGTGGCCTACGACGTCGAACCAGCGCTTTGCGCGCAGACCCCGCTTGAGATCCAATTGGGCCACGACCATGCCCTCCTCGTCGTACAGCGGCCCTCCGATGACCGCGCCGCCCAGGGGTTCGATGATCGCGGCTCCGCCGCGTCCCAGCACGGGGTCGGCGGGCAACTCGAGGGGAAAGTCGGCGGGAAAGGCCGAGCGGGGAATGTACTGCGGAACCGAGATGACGAAGGCCCCCGATTCGATGGCGATGTGACGCATGCTCGCAAGCCAGCCGTCCGAATCATCCGCCGTCGGCGCGACCCATACCTGAACTCCCTTGCGGTAAAGCTCGTAGCGCGCCAGCGGCATGCGGTTCTCCCAACAGATGAGGCCTCCGACTCTGCCTGCCGGCGTGTCGCCGACATCGAGGTCGCGTCCCGTACCTATCCCGTGGAAGAGACGCTCGTGCATCGTCGGCATCAGCTTGCGGTGCTTCCAGACGATCCCCTCGGGACCGAGGAGGACCATGGTGTTGTAGAGGCTGCCGGGCCGTTCGGAATCGCGTTCGTTGACCCCCATGACGCAATGGATCTGATACTCGCCGCAGGCGGTGACGAGCTTGTCGATCAGGGGGCCGGGAACGTCGACGCTGCCGTCCCACATACGCTGCCACATCTCGTCGAAGCCATCGAACTTCGCCGCTTGGTGAGCCCACGAGCCGCTGGGATAAAGCGAGACGAAGGTCTCTGGAAACACCGCAAGTTGCGCTTCCCGACGCCTCGCCTCGTCCAGCAGACCGACGGCTTTGTCCACTGACGCCTCGGCATCGAGAATCACGGGGGTAGCTTGAACCGCGGCCACCCTCACGACCTCGCTCGTACCCATGGAGCAGACGTTAGGCGGAGGCCTCCCGCCAGTCAACAGCTTTGATGTTGTGGTCTGCCCTTAGAGTGAACGGATACCGACATCCCCGAACGTACAAGCTGAAGGAGCAAGGCATGGCCGTTGGAACTTCGCTGTTTCTTCTCGCTCTCGGGGCGATACTCAAGTTTGCCGTCACCCTGACCGTCGCAGGAGTCGACGTCGAGATCGTAGGCGTCATCCTCATGGTCGTGGGGGGACTGGGGCTGGTGGTGTCGCTGTTCGCGATAGGGCGCAGCCACTCCACGCCCGTCGACCGCTCTCGCGACGAGCGCCGCTTCTGATCGTCGGTCCATCGAGTTGACTCGGACGGTGCACCCCTAAACGGCGGACATCGCAACGATGGCGACGGAAGCCAGCAGACACAGCACACCGACTGCAACACTGCGTGCCGGGGAGGCACCCAGTTTCTTCGCAGGCGAGACCTCGCGCGCCCGGTGAAGTCGTAGAAGACGCCGAACAACTCGGCCCGGGGAAGTGCCGCATGTCTGCCCACAGCCAAGCACGCTGCCACGATGATGATCGTGTACAGAGCCAGCGCACCTCCGACCACGCGCGGCGAGGGGCTGTTGGGATAGACGCTCAAGTACCAGGTCCACGCGAGCGCAACCGGCGTGGCCCAGGTCACGGAAAAGATCGGGATCGTGCGCGGATGCCCCGGCCCCCTCGGGTCCTCCGCCGCCCAGGCGCGCAAGGCTGTCGAAGAGGTCAACTCAGCGCAACACCCGCCCGAGTGCCCCGGATAGCAGGACGAGAACCGGCCACAGTGTTCCCACGATGAGAGCGCGCGATGTTCTCAATCTCGAGGGCCGAGCCGTCCCGCCACTATGGCAAGGATCACAGGCCCGCTTCTCACGACGGGTTCTCTGAGTCGTAGAAGATGTCCGGCCGGCGCAGCCGCTTCGCTTCCTGGTAGAGCTTCCAGCGAGACTGGAGCTGGTCGAAGCCGGCCTGAACCTTTGCGGCGGGAAGCACGTACTGATCCGTCGCGCCCGTGGCCACGAGGTCGCCGAGCTCGGAGGTTGCGACGCACTCGCACACGATCTTGGGCCCATCGGTGCGGACATGTGTGGCGATGATCTCGATTCGCATGCCGGGAAGCGCGGAGGCGAGGTGCTTGACCTCGATCGCGCTGCCTATTCCCTCGTCGCCTTCCTCCAGAAATGGAACGATGACCTTCCGACCCGCCTCCTCCATGTGGCGCGCTATCCAGTAAGTGGCGTAGACCGGATGGATCCGTCCCAGCTCCCCGAAGTCGACCGTCATCTCCTCGATTACGACGACGCCGAGGTGCCCTTCGTAGCCCTCTGGGATGTCCTTCACTACTTCCTCGTCAATCTCAATCGCACCCCGGCCCACGCCGGGTCCGGGTTCGGGTGATCCGCCCTGTGATGGACGCCGCGCGACTCTCGCCGCAAAGACGCCGCGCGCGCCACGAGCCGGGCCGCGCGCGCTCCGAATCGCAACTCGAGCGCGGCGCGTTCAGTGCTGAGTGGCAGACGCGCGAAGTCTTCGAGCTCGGCGTGTGCGCGTCGAAGCCCGTCGGCGTCACGCTCGATGCCCAACAGTGACGAAGTGATGTCTTTGAGGCGAGACCACGATTCCAGCACGTCGACCGTGACCTCCCGAAGGTGAGGAGGGTCCGGCATGGCCTTCACTCTGCCGGCGCGCTGGCCCTCGATGGCGCGAGCCGCTCGTCTGCCGAAGACGAGGGCCTCCGCGAGCGAGTTCCCGGCCAGGCGGTTCGCTCCGTGCACGCCGCTGCTTGCGCACTCGCCGACGGAGTAAAGCCGCGGAATAGATGAGCGTCCATCAAGGTCGGTCTGTATTCCTCCGACCGAATAGTGGGCTGCGGGCGTAACCGGAAGCAGATCGGTAGAGGGTTCGAGTCCAAAGGTCCTGCAGCCGGCCAGAACGGTGGGAAACTCACGTGCCAGCAGCTCGGACCCGAGATGGCGGCAGTCGAGCCATGAGTGTCGGGAGCCGATCGCGCGCGCCACGACGTCGCGCGGAGCAAGTTCCCCGTCGCTGTGATGTTCGAAGAGGAACCGGCGTCCTTCGGCGTCGACGACGTAGGCTCCCGCTCCTCGGAGCGCCTCGGTCAAGAGCAGCCGTTGATGCCCCTCCCCCAGCGCGAGCGCGGTGGGATGGAATTGTACGAACTCAACGTCGCTGAGCCCGGCCCCGGCGTCCCAGCCGAGCGCCATGCCATCTCCCGTGGCGCCGGGGGGATTGGTCGTCGAGGCGTAGAGGGCGCCCAGTCCACCGGTAGCCAGCACCGTGGAAGCCGCCTCGATCTCGACCAGTCCGTGCGGAGTGAGGACCCAACCGCCGACGCAGCGTCCTTCGGTGACCGCGAGTTGCACGCAGGTCCCCTCGAGGCGCTGCACTCGAGGCGCTGCATGTCGGCGCAGGGCACGCATGATCGCCGCGCCCGTCGCATCGCCGGAATGGGCCGAACGAGCGACGGTCTGCCCGCCCTCGCGCGCGAGGTGCAGACCTCCCTCGTCCGTGCGGTCGAAGTCACAGCCGAGCTCGACCAACTCCATGACACACTCGGGGGCCTCGGCGCAAAGGACGGCAACCGCAGAGCTGTCGGCATGTCCCGCGGCGACTCGCATGGTGTCCTGTGCGTGCAAGTCGGGCGAGTCACCGACACCCAGCGCCGCCGCGACTCCGCCCTGAGCCCAAGGCGACGACCCCTGGCCCTTGGTGCCCTTGTCCACGACGATGATGTTGGTGTCCTCGGGGAGATGGAGCGCGGCAAAGAGCCCCGCGGCGCCCGCTCCCACGATGAGGACGTCGGTCGTAGTGCGTTCCACTAACGGCCCTCGAACCTTGGAGCGCGCTTGCCGAGAAAGGCCTGCACGCCCTCGAGATGGTCGCGCGTGCCGCCCGCCTCGGCCTGCAGGTCCCCCTCGAGGTCGAGCTGCTCGTCGAGCGGCGCCTCCAGCGCGGAGTGCAGCAGTCGCTTCGTGAGTGCGAAGGCGCGCGTCGGTCCGGCCGCCAAGTCATTTGCGAAGCTCGTCCACGCGGCTTCGAACTCATCGGCAGCAACGACCTGGTTGACGAGGTTCAGTCGAAGGGCGTCTTCCGCAGAGATCGGGTTTCCGAGCGCACAGAGCTCCCACGCCTTGGCCGCGCCCACCATCTTGGTCAGCCACCACATCCCGCCGGAGTCAGGCACGAGGCCCACCTTGATGAAAGCCAGCACGAGCTTTGCCTTGTCGGAAGCGATGCGAAAATCGCAAGCGAGCGCGATGCTTGCACCGGCGCCGGCAGCCACACCGTTGAGGGCCGCGACGACGGGCTTGGGGGCCGAGGTGATGGCTCGAATGAGCGGGTTGTAGCGCTCGACCAGCACGTTCCCGAGCGGCGCGGCGGCACCCCGTTGGTAGCCCTCCGCCAGGGCCCCGAGATCTTCCCCGGAGGAGAAGGCCCGGCCCGAGCCGGTCACGACGATGCAGCGCACCTCTTCATCGTGCGAGGCCTTTCTCATTGCGTCGAGAGCAGCGTGGCCCAGCTCGTCGTTGAAAGCGTTGAGCACCTCGGGCCGGTCCAGGGTGATGACGGCGGTGCCGTCCGAAACCTCGTATCGAAGCGCCATGCTCGCGAGCGTAATACGACGGCAAGCACCTTTCCCTCGCTCCGAGCTTCGGATACCGTTCTCGCCACCACGCAGGCGGCGAGGAAGGAAGAAGACGTGCGACGACTGTTCATCACCCTGACCATCATCCTGGCGGTACTGACCACCCTTGCTCCCGCGGCCGGGGCCGGTGAAAAAGTCAACGAGATCACCCTCAAGGCTGCCAAGACCCAGTTGAAGTACGGCCAGTGGGTCAGGCTCTCGGGAAGGATCAAGCCGGCTTCGGGCGGACAACTCGTGACGATTGTCGACCGCAACGACGGTGTCGTGGCGGAGGCCATGACCGACGACGAGGGCCGCTACACCACTCTCATCCGACCGCGCAAGAACCTCAAGCTGCGCGCTCACTGGCTGGCCGCCAGGAGCGAGGCCATGCCCATCAGGGTCGCCTTCCGACTCAATGTGTCTCTGCGCGACGTCGACCTCTTCGGCAAGTCGCTCGTCAAGGGATCGCTCGAGCCGGCGCAGCCGGGCCGCTCGATCCTGGTTCGCCTCTACCGCAACGGCAACCTTGTAACCAAGAAACAGGTCGGGCTCCGTAACGGACGTTCCTTCAAGACCCGCTTCGAGATCCGCAAACCCGGCAGCTACCGGGCCAAAGTCGCCTACGACACTCCGGAGCTAAAGGCGTCGAACGACGCGTCGGTCGCTCGCACTACCAAGCTCCCAAGCCTGTCGGCCGGCTCGAAGGGCGCGGCGGTAAAACGCCTCGAAAGGCGCCTCCGCCGGCTCGGTTACTACATACCGAGCGCCAACAAGAGTTTCGACGTGCCGACGCGTGACGCGGTCATCGCCTTCAACAAGATTCAGAGAACCGCTCGCGTCGGTCACGTCACCGAGGCGACGTGGCGCGCTCTGGCGAATCCCAAACGTCCCAAGCCGCGCGTTGGCTCGCCTGCAAACCACATCGAGATCGACCAGACCCGTCAGGTCGTGATGTTCGTGCGCAGCGGCACGGTCAAGTGGATCCTGCACACGTCGACCGGCCGCAACGGCTACACGCACGACGGTGTCTACAACGTGCACCGCAAGATCGCCGGTTACTCGCCCGGCAGGCTCTACTACCCGAGCTACTTCGACGGTCTGCGCGCCATTCACGGATGGCCCTCGGTTCCGACCTACCCGGCGAGTCACGGCTGCGCGCGCATCCCGATGTGGTCGGCGCAGTGGGCGCACAAGATGGCGCCTATGGGCATGCAGGTACGCGTCTACCACTAGGCGCGCCGCTGAGCCTTGTCCGTAATCACGGTGGTTTCAGGTCGGTGCTGCGTTTGGTCTGCTCCACGCCCTAAACGCAGCATTCACCCTTGATGTGAGGCGCGTTGTCACTGGGTTACGTTGGCGACGTGACCTTCACCTACGAATGGCGCGGCGACTTCGACAACGCCGCCGTCAATGCCCTACATGCAGAGGGCTTCGACCATGAACCCCTTGAAGACGATTGGAGGACCCAGGTTCGGCACCACAGTCTCGGGTGGGTCTGCGCTCGCGAAGGCACCGAGCTCGTCGGTTTCGTCAACGTGGCGTGGGACGGCGGCGTCCATGCCTTCGTGCTCGACACCATGGTCGGCGCGCACGTTCGACGACACGGAGTCGGCACCGAGTTGATTGCCGTTGCCGTGGCCGAGGCTCGTGCCGCCGGATGCGAGTGGCTGCACGTCGACTTCGACGACCACCTGCGGACCTTCTACTTCGACGCCTGCGGGTTCGTGCCCACGAACGCAGGACTCATCGCACTTTAGAGCCTCGAATCCGGCCGAGAGTCGCCAGCAGTTGATCTTCTGCGTCGTAGTCGAACCTGGTGCCGAGATACTCGGCGGCGCGAGGGAGAATCGCGCGCCAGTCCGAATCTTGGGTCGCAGCCGTGACCCAATCACAGACCTCGCCGACCGCCTCCGGGTAGCCTGTAACGGCCCGGTAGCCCAGCTCTTCCCGGGCGGCGCTCATATCCAGCACGACCGACTTCGGTCCCGACCAAGGAGTCCGGCCGACCGAAGTAAGCGAGAGCCGAGGCGGCAACAGGACCTCGGTCCACTCATGTCCCATCGCAGCGGCGATCCTCCGCTCGATCCCGAGGGCGTCGGGTGGAGATGGATCGCCGCAATTGAGCACTCGGGTACCGGGTGTCTCCGCAGCCAACCTAACGAGCTCCGCGAGGTTCCTAACGGATGTTGGATGGAAGACCGTCCTGCCCCCGTACCCGAGGATGACGACCGGCCGCCGGTCGAGAACGCGTTTCACAAAGAACCATTCCCTGCACTGCGTGTCGTGCGGACCATAGATAGCGCCGGGTCGAATCACCGTCGCCGGAACTTCGTCTTGCTCTAACAAAACCTCTTCGATGGCCGCCTTACGAGTCGAATAAGTCTCATCCCCAGGTCTGACGGTGACCTGGGTCTCAAGGATGGGATCGGGAAAGTCGGGGAAGTCCTCATCGC
This sequence comes from Actinomycetota bacterium, assembly GCA_030860505.1. GTDB lineage: Bacteria > Actinomycetota > CADDZG01 > CADDZG01 > WHSQ01 > WHSV01. The sequence goes on along the minus strand of JALZIB010000012.1, from coordinate 16,920 downwards.
TTCGGGCTTCGTCCAGCGATCTCTGGTCGTCATCTGAGTAGACGGACACAGTCGAGATCGCGATCAGTGATCCGACCCTGTCCTTCATGGCCACGAGCTGCGATCCATCTCGCGCTCGATAGGGAATCGTGTCGACGAGCACGTCCATGCCCTCGGCTAAGGCTGCCGCCAGCTCATCGTCGTCGTTGCGATCAAGCGTTACCACGTCACCGACCGAACCCTCAATGTCCTCGGGTAAAGGCTCACTCGTTCGGCGACCAACCGTGACCGACCAGCCTGCGTCGCGGAGGACGCTGGTGATGGCCCGGCCGACGAAACCGGTGCCACCCAATACGAACGCCGTCCTCATTTCACTCTCCGCCCAGATCGATACCCTTGCAGTGGAACAACCACCGCCTAGGCTACGTGCCGGGGATGCGACCGTCACGATGTCCAGACGCGCCCGCACGCGAGAAGTTGGATTGTCGAAACTCCTAGAATGGTCGCATGAGCGTGATTCCGGTTCCGGATCCGCCTTTATCCGACGGAGTCGTAACACTTCGCCGGTTCGAGCCACACGACGCGGCCACAATCGCCGACGCATGTTCCGACCCTCTCATCCCTCGATTTACATTCATGGCCGACGACCTGACTCCCGAGAAGGCGATGGAATGGATCGAGCGAAGGGCCGAGCAGTGGCGCACGGGTCAGGTCGCCGGCTTCGCAATCGTTGGAACAGTCGACCCTCGCCGGTTGATTGGGACGATTGGTCTTGGAATCAACCAGAGCTTCGTGACCGGCGAGGTTTTTTACTGGGTCGTCGCGCGGAGCGCCGCCGAGGCGTCGCAACGCGCTCGGTTCAACTCATCTCGGCGTGGGCTTTCGAGAAGCTCGCACTGGAGCGACTCGAGCTGCTCACCCACACAGACAACGTTGCATCGCAGGCGGTCGCGGAGGCGTGTGGCTACACCTACGAGGGCACCTTGCGCTCGCACAGACCGTTCAAGGAGGGTCGCATGGACTCGGCCTTGTTCTCGCTCCTTCCGGGAGAACTAGGCCGGGTAACCCAGGATCGGTAGAGCTCTGCTCGAGTTCTGCTTACGGGTGGGGGCGGCGGGCGATGCTGGGCCCCTCGAGCACGTGCTTATTCTGCAGCTCGCGTTGTGGGATGGGAATCGGATAGCGCGAGCTGAAGCAGGCGGTGCAAAACGAGTCCGCAGGTAGCTCGGTGGCGGCGAGCATGCCCTCGATGCTGAGATAACCGAGCGAATCCGCCGCGATGTGGTCACACACTCCGTCGACGCTGAGCTGCGAGCCGATGAGCTCGTCCTGGTTCGGCATGTCGATGCCGTAGAAGCACGGCCACTTGATCGGAGGAGACGAGATGCGGACATGTACCTCGCGCGCTCCCGCCTCGCGCAGCATGAAGACGATCTGACGGGTGGTATTGCCGCGCACGATCGAGTCGTCCGTGACGACGACGCGCTTTCCGGCGATGACCTCGCGCAGAGGATTGAGCTTCATCTTGATGCCCTGCTGCCGCATCGCTTGCGTGGGTTGGATAAAGGTTCGCCCGACGTAACGGTTCTTGACGAAGCCCTCTCCGTAGGGGATGCCGGACGCCTGCGCGTAGCCCTGTGCCGACGGCACGCCGGAGTCGGGAAGCGGCATCACCAGCTCGGCGTGGGCAGGGTTCTCCTCGGCAAGGCGCTGGCCCATGCGATAACGGGTCGCGTAGACGTTCTGGCCCATCAAGGCCGAGTCCGGCCTGGCGAAGTAGACATGCTCGAAGACGCATGCGGCGACCGTGGGCGCGGCGAAGCGCTCGCTCGTCAAGCCATCGTCGTCGATGGCAACCATCTCGCCTGGTTCGACGTCGCGAATGAAGCGCGCGCCGATGAGGTCGAGGGCACAGGTCTCCGATGCGAGAACCCAACCGCCCGATTCGAAGCGACCGATGCACAGAGGGCGAAAGCCGTGTGGGTCTCGCACACCGTAGAGCCGGTTCTCGTCCATGATCGTGAACGAGAACGCGCCCGAGAGCTTGGGCAGGATCTCGCGCAGAGCCTTGGCCGTGTCGCGCTCCTGGGCTCGAGCGATGTAGGAGGCGACGATGTCGGTGTCGTTGGAGGAACCGAGCCGCGCCCCCTCAGGAGTGGGGTCGCCTCCCGCTTCTTCGAGTTGCCGCTTGAGATCCATGGTGTTGACCAGATTGCCGTTGTGCGCCAGGGCGACCTCGCCGCCGGGGCCGCTCTTGAAGCTCGGCTGCGCGTTCTCCCACGTGTTTCGGCCCGTCGTCGAATAGCGACAATGGCCGATGGCGACGTGGCCATGAAGGCTCCGCAGCGTCGACTCGTCGAAGACCTGGCTGACGAGGCCGAGGTCCTTGTAGACCACCATTGAGGCGCCGTTGGATACGGCGATCCCGGCGGATTCCTGCCCGCGATGTTGCAGCGCAAAGAGCGCGTAATAAGCGAGTCTCGCGACGTCCTCGCCGGGGGCGTAAATTCCAACAACCCCGCAGGCGTCCCTAGCTTCTCCCGACATGATCCTCTTCTCGAATGTAGTCCTCAGCCGGCTCCATCGTAGTCGACAAGGGAGCGCTCAAGCCGTTCTCCCAGGCGCTTCTCGCCTCCTCGAGAGGCGTCGCGAAAACCGTGAAATCGCACATGTCGGCGGTCACCGCTCCGATGACCTCGGCCGCGACCCCGGCCCCCCCTGCGAGCAGGAGCACATCGTCCACGACCCCCTGGGGGCAGGTCACGAGCGCGCGGCTCGGACTCTCGCAGTAAAGCGCCCTGTGCGGTTCGGTTCCGCCGATCTGAACCGAGAAGCCCGCGTCGCCGGCGAAGGCACATTCGGCAAGAGCAACCGCAAGTCCGCCCCCGGAGAGATCGTGTGCGGAATTGAAGAGCCCAACCTCCGCTCCCCTGATGAGGACCTCGTGGAGTCCCTGCTCCGCGGCAATGTCCAGATGCGGGGGCGTTCCACCGATTGTGTCGTTGATGATCTTGGCGTAATCACTGCCGCCGAAATCGTCGAGCTCCGAGGCGCCGAGGAGCATGATCGCATCCCCTTGGTCACGAAAGCCGATCCCGACTGCCTTGGCCGGTTCGCCGACGACGCCGAGCATCCCGATGATCGGCGTTGGGTAGATGGGCTGGCCGTTGGTCTCGTTGTAGAAGGAAACGTTGCCTCCCGTTACCGGCGTTCCGAGCTCGCGACAGGCGTCGCCGATTCCACGCACGACCTCGGCGAACTGCCACATCACGTCGCTTCGTTCGGGACTGCCGAAGTTGAGGCAGTTGGTGACTGCGGTCGGGCGCGCCCCCACCGCGGCGACGTTGCGCGCCGCCTCTGCCACGGCCAGGCGCGCGCCCTCGTAAGGGTCGAGCCAGCAGTAACGGCCGGGACCATCGGTGGAAATCGCGACGGCGGTGGTGGTCCCGGGAAGCCTGATGACCGCGGCGTCTCCTCCCGGTCCGATGACCGTTCCGAGGAAGATCATGTGGTCGTACTGCTCCCAGATCCAGCGCTTGGAGGCGATCTGCGGCGACGACATCATGCGCAGAAATGTGTCCCCGTAGTGCTCGAGCGCGTCGTCGCCGGGGGCCGAGGCGTTGACCTCGGCGATCCACCGGGGGCGCTCGGCCGGGCGCTCGTAGACGGGTCCTTCCTCGGCCAGGGCGAGGCTGGGCACGTCCGCGACGGTCGTTTGATCGCTGATGACCTCGACGTTGCCGCTCGACGTGATCTCTCCGAGCACACGCGCCTCGAGGTCCCACTTCCCGCACACGGCCACCACCTCGGCAACGTCATCTGGTTCGACCACCGCCAGCATCCGCTCCTGGGACTCGCTGATCATCACCTCGAAGGGCTCCATGTGGGGCTCGCGCCTGTTCACGTTGTCGAGATCGACGCGCATGCCGGTCTTGCCCTTGGCCGTCATCTCGGAGGTCGGACATGAGATCCCTCCCGCCCCGAGATCTTGAAAGGAGGCGACGAGGCCGCTACTGATGAGCTCGAGCGAACACTCGATCAGCAACTTCTCGCCGAAGGGATCGCCGACCTGAACCGAGGGCCGCTTGTCGAGCGAATCCTCGTCGAACTCGGCCGAGGCCAGCACGCTGGCGCCACCGATCCCGTCGCGTCCGGTCGAGGAACCAAACAGCACGGCCACCTGACCGGGCTTCTCGGCCCGTCCGTGCATGAGCTTGGTATCGATGACTCCGAGACACGCGACGTTGACGAGCGGGTTGGCCGCGTAGCAGTCCTCGAACACCGTCTCTCCGCCGACGGTCGGCACACCTATGGAGTTCCCGTACGAGGAGATGCCGTGCACCACCCCGTCCACCACGTAACGGGTGCGCGCGTCGTCAAGAGGGCCGAAGCGCAGCGGATCCATCAACGCGATCGGCCGCGCTCCCATCGACAGAATGTCGCGCACAATTCCGCCCACGCCCGTCGCAGCTCCATTGAAGGGTTCGACGAAGCTGGGATGATTGTGCGATTCGATCTTCCAGGCGACGGCCACCCCATCGGCTACTTCGATAATCCCCGCGCCCTCGCCGGGTCCGACCAGAATACGGTCGCCCTCGGTGGGAAGCGTGGCGAGGTGCAGGCGGCTGGACTTATAGCTGCAGTGCTCGCTCCACATCACCGAGAACATGGCGAGTTCGGTGTAGCTCGGCTCACGTCCGAGCCGGTCGCAGATCGCCTTGTACTCGTCGTCTGTGAGACCGAGGTCGCGATGGACCGCCTCGGCTGTGCTCACAGGCGCGCGCCGGTCCGGGCGGCGACATGATCGAGCATGGAGCCGAAGATGAGCGCCCCGTCCTCTGATCCCAGCAACGAGTCGCATGCTCTCTCGGGGTGAGGCATGAGCCCAAGTACGTTGCCCCGTTCGTTGGTGATGCCCGCGACGTCATCGAGCGATCCGTTGGGATTGTCTACGTAGCGCAACGCGATCTGGTCGTTGGCGCGCATACGTTCGAGCGTGGGGCCGTCCGCATACCAGTTTCCCTCGAAGTGATTGATGGGAACGCGCAGCACCTGGCCCTCGTTTGCACGCGCGGTGAATGGCGTGTCCGTCACATCGACGCGCAGCTCGCTCCACTTACAAAGGAACTTCAGTCCCTCGTTCTTGCGCAGTGCACCCGGCAATAACTGGGCCTCGCAGAGAACCTGGAAGCCGTTGCAGATGCCGATGAGGAGCTTTCCGGCCTCCGCGTGCTCGTTGACCGCGGTCATGATCGGACTGAAGCGGGCGAGCGCACCCGTGCGCAGGTAGTCGCCATGTGCAAACCCACCGGGCAACACGACGATGTCGACATCGGGAAGGGTGTCGTCGTCGTGCCACACGAACTCGGTGACGGCGCCAAGTCGTTCGAACGACTGCCGGCAGTCCAGCTCGCAATTCGAACCGGGGAACACGACGATGCCCACCCGGGCGCTCACGTCGACAACTCGGCGGGTTCGTCGGTCACGAACACCTCGTAGGACTCGATCACGGTGTTGGCGAGAAGGCGCTCGCACATCTCGATCGTCCTCGAACGCGCGGCCTCCTCACCATCTGCTTGGAGTTCGAACTCGATCACCTTTCCCACGCGTACTCCCGACACGCCCTCGTAGCCGAGGGCCGGCAGGGCGCGTTCGATCGTTTGGCCCTGGGGATCGGCGATGCCCGACCTGAGCTTCACATGCACCTGAGCCCTAAAGAACATCGTGGCCTCCCACGCAGTCATCGCGACGGCACCTCATCCCCACACCAACAGCAAAGTGAGGGATCCCGCAGCAGTGACCAACGAGATGCATGCCCCCGCGCCCACCACGGCCCCGATCGATCGAACGAGGTCGAGTCTTGCAACGACCTGTACGCCGCGCACGAACAACGACAACGACCACATCGCCACGAGCACGCACACCGCCACCGAGACGGAAGCCCACCCAGTTGCCAGCGAGTCTCCGGGCCGAGAGGTGGCGAAGATGTGCGGGCCGACGATGACGAGGTCGAGCGGCAGCAGGAGCGCCACTATCAGGCCCTGGGGCAAGGCCGCCGTACCCCATACGATGCGAGCGTTGCGGGCCGAAAGGTCTCCTTTGAGGCTGCGCGCCAGCTTGGGGGCGGCGACCCCCCACACCCCCTGGCCCAGAAGCGCGAGCACGGCGCCTGCGAAGAGAGCAAGTCCCAACTCGGCCACGCCGAACTCGCCGGGGTCGACGTCGCGACCCCCCAGGAGCCCTCCGATCTTGAGCCACGCAATCATGAGCGCGGCGCCACCCAGGGCGGCCAGCACGTAGGGCGCGCGTCCCTCGGGAAGAAAATCCCCCACGCGCGCTCGGCGCTCGGCCGCGGCGATCGCGCCCGCGAAGCCATCACTTGGAGCGACCAGCACATTTCGCAGTGTGCGTCCAAGCGTGGTCGCGGACCTCTGCGGTACCCTTGTTTCGGTCTCTCTCACATCAACACCTCGTTGAGAAACGTCTTGAAGGGTCGGGCGGCAACTCGCTCGTAGGCCTCGAGGTACCGCTGCGTCGTTGCGTTCACGACCTCTTCGGGCATCTCGGGAGGAGGCGGCGTGTGATCCCATCCCTGTCCGTCGAGCCAGTCGCGCACGTACTGCTTGTCGAAGCTTGGTTGCGGGCGACCCGGTTGATAGAGATCGGCCGGCCAGAAGCGGCTCGAGTCGGGGGTGAGGACCTCGTCGATGAGAATGACCTCGCCGTCGGACAACCCGAACTCGAACTTGCTGTCGGCGATGATGACCCCTCTCTCGGCGGCAAGAGCCGCGGCGCGCGCGTAGATGTCGAGCGCATGAGCGCGCGCCGTACGATAGTTATCCTGTCCGACGATCTCGGCCGCCTGCTCCTCCGAGATGTTCTCGTCGTGGGCGATGGCATCGGGGTCGTCGTCGACCGCTCCCGCCTTGGTGGCGGGGGTCAGCAATGGTTCATCGAGCTTGTCTGACTCCTTGAGACCCTCGGGTAAGGCGTGCCCGCAGATCTCGCCCGTGGCCACATACTCGCGCCAGCCCGAACCGGACAGATAGCCGCGCACCACGAACTCCACCGGCAATGGGTCGGCCTTGCGCACCAGCATCGCTCTGCCGCGCAGATCACCCATGCCCACATCCGGGAGATCGCCGGCTCTGTAGCTGATGAGATGATTCGGAACGTCGGAGAAATGCTCGAGCCAGTGAGCAGATAGTCCCGTCAGGATCCTGCCTTTGTTGGGGATGACCTGGGGCAGAACGACGTCGTAGGCCGAGATGCGATCCGTCGCAACCAGCAGCAGGCGCTCAGCTTCGATCTCGAAGAGCTCACGTACCTTGCCCGAGCCGACATGCTTCGTAACCACTACAGCGACTCCAAGCGTTCGAAGACCACTCGCGCGTTCCGCAGGTAGCGGTCGGAATCAAAGCACGAGTCAATCTCATCTGGATCGAGGTGCGCGGTCACGTCGGCGTCACTCTTGAGCAGCTCGATGAGGGGACGACCCTCATCCCATGCGGTCATGGCGTTCCGTTGAACCAGCTCGTAAGCCTCTTCGCGTTGCAGCGATCCCTTTGCAAGCAGTGCGGTGAGGACCGTTTGCGAGTTGACGAGCCCGAACGACTCATCGAGGTTGTGGCGCATCCGTTCGGCGTCCACGGTGAGACCGTCGACGACCCAGCGCATCTTGTCGAGCATGTAGTCGAGCAGGATGCACGAGTCGCCCAGCGTGATGCGCTCGACGCTCGAGTGGGTGATATCGCGCTCATGCCACAACGCAACATTCTCGTAGCCGGTCATGGCGTAACCGCGCAGCAGACGAGCCAGCCCGCAGATGCGCTCGCAGACGATCGGGTTGCGCTTGTGCGGCATCGCCGAGCTGCCCTTTTGACCCTCGGCGAAAGGCTCGCGCACTTCCCGCACTTCGGTTCGCTGCAGGTGACGTATCTCCTGGGCGAAGCGTTCGAGGGCGGCGCCGGTCAGGGCGACGGCCGAGAGAAACTCCGCGTGACGGTCGCGCGCGGTGACCTGGGTCGCGGCGGGTTCGATGGTGAGGCCGAGCCGTTCACAGACATAGGACTCGATCTCGGGATCGAGCTGGCTATAGCTACCCACCGCGCCGGAGAGCTTGCCCACCGAGACCCCGTCGCGCGCCCGCCTGAGACGGTCGCGCGAGCGCGCCAATTCGAAAGCCCAGCCGGCGAGCTTGAGGCCCAAAGTCGTGGGTTCGGCGTGAACTCCATGAGTTCGGCCCGCCATGAGCGTGTCCCTGTGCTCGAGCGCCTTGAGCTTGACCGTTTGGGTGAGTCGCCCGACCTCCTCGACGAGGAGGTCCCCCGCGTCCCGCAGCGCAACGGCGGTGGCGGTATCGAGCACGTCGGACGAGGTCATCCCGAAATGGATGTGACGTCCGGCGGCGCCGACGTTGGCTCGCACGTTCTCGACGAACGCGACCACGTCGTGATGGCGGACCGCCTCGATCTCGGCGATCCGGTCGACGTCGAACGCCGCCTTCTGCTTGATTTCGCTGAGATCCTCGACCGGCACTTCCTCGAGCCGGACCCTGGCCTCGACGGCGAGGATCTCGATCTCGAGCCAGCGCGAGAACTTGGCATGCTCGGAGAAGATGCCGGACATCTCCGGGCGGCTGTATCGGGAAATCACAGGTTCATCCTAGAGGGCGAGAGACACGGCCCCCTGCGTTTCCGAGGCTCTCGGGCCAAACAGTAGAGTCGGGTCGATGAATCGGACGGAATCCCTCCGCTTCGACCGCGCCGTGGATTACTACGATCGTACGCGCGCCCTCTCGAGCACCTCGATGGCCAGGATTCTTCCCCTCTTGAAGGACCGTTTCGGAGTAGGGCCCTGTCTCGAAATCGGCGTCGGCACCGGGCGCATGGCGCTCCCCTTGTGGGAGGAGGGGACTGCGATGATCGGCCTCGACCTGTCCCGGCCCATGATGCGCCGCCTCATCGCCAACGCGGGAGGGCGGATGCCGTTCCCGCTGCTGGTCGGAAACGCTGAAGCGCTGCCCTTCGACGACGACTCCTTTGCCGGGGGCCTCGCGGTGCACGTGTTCCATCTGATTCCCGAGTGGAGGGCGGCTGCGCGGGAGCTGGTGCGGGTCGTCCGACCCGGCGGCGCCCTGGTGATCGACATCGGACGTCAGACCAGAGGTCCCTTTCGCGACCTCCTGGCGGAGTTCGCCCGCGCCGCAGCCATCGAGCAGGACCACAGAGGGGTCAATGAACCCGCCGAGCTCGATGAGGCCATGAGCGAGCTGGGCTGCTCCACCGAGGGGTTGGAGGTCTTCATCGAAAGTCGTTCGGCCACCTACAACAACACCATCGCTGCCCTCGAGGAGGGCACCTACTCGATCACCTGGTCGGCCGACGAGTCCACCAGGAAAAGTGCGGCCGAGGTCACCCGGCGCTGGGCCGAGGGTCGCTATGGCGACCTCACCCAGAACTACGATTATCACCTCGCCATCGAGCTGCGCAGCTACCGCCTCCCGCCTCGGGGGTGAGAAGCAGGCGCGAACACTCTGCGAACTCGGTCCCGGTTGCCCTCGCTGCTCCTGTGCGGAGTAGTAAAGCTCGCTAGAATCAGCCCGCCAGCGGCAGCAGAGGTCCGATCTGAGGGGGTTATTCATGGAAACTCGGTCCAAGCTCGGAACACCGCTCCCGATCGTGCATCGGGGGAGTGGTCGGTCGTCGATGACCTGCGCTTACCGTTGTGGTAACGCATGCGCGCACGAAGCGCCGAACACGAGCGACAATCCATACTTCGGCGACATCTTGAACGAGGCGCTCAGCCGGCGTGGCTTCCTCAAAGCCGGAGCGGCAGCAGGGCTCGTGTTGTACGGGACCACGCGCGCGCCGTCGGCCTTGGCCCAAACACCGAACCGTGCCGCCCGAAACCGCTCCGGCAAGCTGACCTTCGACCCGGTCTCGCCCAACAGTGTCGATGACCTGATCGTTCCCAACGGCTACGACTACGAGGTCATCGCCCGCTGGGGGGATCCCATCCTGCGTGGAGCCCCGCGCTTTGACTTCGACAACCAAACCGGTGAAGCACAGGCGCAACAGTTCGGCTACAACTGCGACTACGTCGCGTTCTTCCCCTTGCGTGACCGTGGGCGCTATAGCGCGCGCGGTTTACTCGTCGTCAACCACGAGTACACGAACAGCGAGCTGATGTTCCGTGACTTCGATCCGACGGGGACCGATCCGGAAGACCTCGAGCGGATCCAGGTGGAGTTGATGGCACACGGCATCTCGGTGGTCGAGATCCACAGGCGCCATCGCGGCTACCGTCTCGAGCGAGACTCCCGCTGGAATCGACGGCTCACGGCAGTGTCCCCCATGAGACTTACGGGCCCCGCGGCGGGTGACGAGTGGCTCAAGACGAGCGCCGATCCGAGCGGCCGGAGAGTGCTGGGCACCCTGAACAACTGCGCCGGAGGACACACCCCCTGGGGCACCTATCTGTCCGGCGAGGAGAACTTCAACCAGTACTTCGTCAACTCCGGTGCCGTAGCGGACTCCGACAAGCGCGAGTCGTATGCACGATACGGCTTCGGAGAAACCCTGCCGTCATTTGGTTATCGCGGATGGGAGCGCACGGAGGAGCGATTCGACTTGGCGAAGGAGCCAAACGAGGGCTTCCGGTTCGGTTGGGTCGTGGAGCTTGATCCCTTCGATCCCGATTTCACTCCTCGCAAGCGCACTGCGCTGGGACGCTTCAAGCACGAGGGGGCCGAGATCACACTGTCCGAGAACGGCCGTCCCGTCTGCTACCTGGGCGACGACGAGCGTTTCGATTACATCTACAAGTTCGTTAGCTCCCGGCGCGTTGCGACGGGCAGAGGTCGAAGAGCCCGAGCCCACAACCTCAGACTTCTCGATCACGGGACGCTCTACGTTGCACGCTTTACCGGCGACAGTCCGCCGGAGGAGATCGATGGGAGCGGCAAGCTGCCAAGCGACGGCGAATTCGACGGCACGGGCGAGTGGATACCGCTAGTGACCGGGGACGAGAGCCACGTCGAGGGAATGAGTGCGTCGGAGGTGCTCATCAACACGCGGTTCGCCGGCGACCAGGTTGGCGCCACCAAGATGGACCGTCCCGAGGACATCGAACGCAACCCCGTCACCGGGAAGGTCTATGCCGCGTTGACCAACAACACCTCGCGGGGGGTGGGGGACAACCCGGGACCGGACGAGCCCAACCCTCGCACCAGCAACAAGCACGGCCATGTGCTGGAGCTCGCCGAAAGAGGTAACGACGCGGCCGCGACGCGCTTCCGCTGGAAGGTCTTTCTTCTCTGCGGAGAACCCGACGATCCATCGACCTACTTCGCGGGCTTCGACAAGTCGCAGGTGAGCCCCATTACCTCCCCCGACAACGTGGCCTTCGACGCGGCGGGCAACCTTTGGATCGCGACCGACAGCACGAGGTCGTTGGAGCAAAATGACGGATTCTTCGCGGTTCCCGTTAGAGGTCCCGAACGTGGCTTTCTACGCCAGTTCCTCACCGTTCCCTTCGGAGCGGAGGCGTGTGGGCCTCTCATCACGCCCGACCAGGAGACGATCTTCTGCGCGGTGCAACACCCGGGCGAGCGTGATGGAGCAACGCCGGACGATCCTGCGAGCAGCTGGCCCGACGGTGGTCAGCCGCGCCCGTCGGTCGTGAGCGTCTTCAAAGACGTCCCGGGAGACAAACGCATCGGATCGTAGGGCGAGCGGAACGTTTGCAGTGGTCAGATCGCGCAAACCAAGGAGGAAATCGTGAGAACCATCCCCAGGTATTTAGTGGCGTCCATTTGTCTGTGCGGTCTGCTTGCCTCTCTTCTGGCCGTTGATACGTCCATCGCCACGTCGAGCCGGAGGGAGTTCGCCGGCCGCGCCAAGCTCCCCATAGTGATCGGTCACCGGGGGGCCAGCGGCTACCGTCCCGAGCACACACTCGCCGCTTACGAGCTGGCCATTGCGATGGGCGCCGACTACATCGAGCCCGATCTCGTTGCGACCAAGGACCGCGTGCTCGTGGCTCGGCACGAGAACGAGATCTCCGGCACGACGGACGTTGAGGACCACCCTGAGTTCGCAGACCGCATGACGACCAAGGAGATCGATGGTGTTCCGGTCACCGGTTGGTTTACCGAGGACTTCACTCTCGCGGAGTTGAAGACACTTCGCGCCGAGGAGCGCATCCCAGACATTCGTCCCAGGAACACCGCCTTCGACGGGCTGTACCAGATTCCCACACTGCAGCAGGTGATCAACCTCGCCCAGCGCGAGAACGTCGGCATCTATCCCGAAACCAAGCACCCCACCTACTTTGACGACATCGGGCTGTCGCTCGAAGAGCCGCTCGTCCGAAAGCTCGAACGCAACGGCTACTCGAAGAAGCAGGATCCCGTCTTCATTCAGTCCTTCGAGGTGGGCAACCTCCGGGAGCTGAACGAGATGACCAATCTGCCGCTGATTCAGCTCGTAAACGACACCGGGGGACCTTATGACTTCACCGTCTCCGGCGACCCGAGGACGTACGAGGATCTGATCACCAACAAGGGACTACGAGAGATTGCTACCTACGCAGACGGGATCGGACCGAACAAGAACCTCATCATTCCGCGCACCGAGAGCAACCGACTGAAAGAACCCACCAACCTCGTCCAACGCGCCCACAGAGCGGGCATGCTGGTGCATGCCTTCACCTTCAGAAACGAGAACACCTTCCTCCCCGAGAACTTCAGGGCGGGTGACCCCGAAAGCCCGTTTTTCGCCCAGGCGTACGGAGACGCACCGGGAGAATACGAAGCGTTCTTTGCAACAGGCCTGGACGGGCTGTTCAGCGACAACCCGGATACTGCAACGGCGACCCGGACGAAGTTCTTCAGCAAGCGCCGCCGATAGGAACGCAACGAATCTATTGATCAAGGCGATGAGGGAGTAACTTCGGCCTCTGTGGGCAGGAAGTTGGAGAGAGTGCTTAACCGGCCACCCGATGCCGAGGGGGGGTGGTAGCCGGTGCAACATCGTCCTGTTCAGGACGAAATACGCCCTGCTCATAGGGCTTCTTGACGATGCAGCCCAATGCTTCGGAAGGGAGTTCCCGATGGCGGGAAACAAAGCGGTTGCTTACATAGGACCGGGCAAAGTCGAGATTCAAACCATCGATTATCCCGAGTTGGTCCTGAAGGACGGCCCGGGAGTCGACAAGCGAAACATCGGCCGCAAGTGCGACCACGGCGTCATCCTCAAGATCGTATCGACCAACATCTGTGGAAGCGATCAGCACATGGTGCGCGGCCGCACCACCGCGCCCGCCGACCTCGTCCTCGGACACGAGATCACCGGCGAGGTCATCGAGGCGGGTCGGGGCGTCGAGTTCATCAACGAGGGCGATCTCGTGTCGGTTCCGTTCAACATTGCGTGCGGCCGGTGCTGGAACTGCAAGGAGCGCAAGACCGGCATCTGCCTGAACGTGAATCCGGCGCGTCCCGGATCCGCCTACGGCTACGTCGACATGGGTGGCTGGGTCGGCGGTCAGGCCGAGTACGTCATGGTCCCCTACGCGGACTTCAATCTCTTGAGGTTCCCCGACAAAGACCAGGCGATGGACAAGATCAAGGACCTTACGATGTTGTCCGACATCTTCCCGACCGGCTTCCACGGCGTCTACACCGCAGGCGTGGGACCCGGTTCGACCGTTTACATAGCCGGAGCGGGACCGGTCGGTCTCGCAGCCGCGCATTCGGCTCAGTTCCTCGGAGCGGCGGCGGTGATAGTGGGAGACCTGATCGATGAACGGCTTGCACAGGCGCAGAGCTTCGGATGCGAGACGATCGACCTCAGGAAGGATGCGACTCTGCCCGAACAGATCGAGCAGATCCTAGGTCTTCCTGAGGTGGACGCGGCCGTCGACTGCGTCGGGTTCGAAGCACGCGGACACGGTGCGGGCGCGGGGGAGGAGGCGCCGGCGACGGTGCTGAACTCGATCATGGAGGTCGCCAAGGCCGGAGGCCGCCTGGGCATCCCCGGCCTTTACGTGACCGGGGACCCCGGTGCCGCGGACGACGCTGCCAAAGAGGGATCGTTGAGCATCCGTATCGGGTTGGGCTGGGCGAAGTCGCACGTCTTCACCACCGGTCAGTGCCCGGTCATGATGTACCACCGGCAGTTGATGCAGGCGATCCTGCACGACAAGGTCCAGATCGCCAAGGCGGTGAACGCGACCGTCATTCCTCTCGATGAGGCGCCTCAGGGCTATCAGGACTTCGACAAGGGAGCGAGCAAGAAGTTCGTGCTCGATCCTCACGGCCTGGTCTCGGCGGCCTAGCTCATAGCGTAGGTGGGGGCGCGGCAGATGCCCGCCCCCACCATCGTTCTCGTGCTCTGCTTCGCCGCCTACCGGTCGAGTAAGCGCCCGGCAACGAGGTCGCCTTCTCTCCGACCTCAGCAGTTGCGAATCCTGCGGTGAACGTCAAGCGGCTAAATCCTGATAGCCAATCGGCTATCATAGGCCCATGCAAGGAGCCCATGTCATCAAGGAGGCCAGGCGCCGCGCGGGCCTGAGCCAGCGGGAACTCGCCGCCCGGCTCGGCACCTCGCAGTCGGTGGTGGCTCGGTGGGAGAACGGGACGCGCTCCCCGACCATGGAAACGGTGACGCGGGCGCTGCGAGCCTGCGGGTTCGACTTGGTCATTTCGATCTCGCCCCACGACGACCACGACATGATCCTGGCGGAGCGGGAGCGGCGGCGGACCCCAGCTGCACGCATCGAGCGTCTGAGGGAGACGCTTGAGTTCGAGCGGCGCGTTGCCAGGGCGAGGGGCTCACGTGGATAGAGTCTTCGACCCCAAAGCCATGCTCGACACGCTCAACCGTCATGAGGTGAGTTACATCCTTATCGGGGCGCTCGGCGCGCTCTTTCACGGCAGTCCCGTCCGCACCAACGACGCCGATATCTGCCCGGCTCGAACTAACTCGAACCTGACGCTGCTCGCGTCTGCGCTGGACGAGTTACAGGCTCGTCTTCGTACCCCCGACGAACTCGAGGGAGTGCCTTTCGTATGCGATGCGGAGACACTGAATCGAGCCGAGCTGTGGACCCTGGTCACGCGCTTCGGAGATCTCGACCTGTCCTTCGTTCCGTCGGGAACGCAGGGTTACGACGACCTCAAGAAGAGCGCAACCATCGTGCCCTTCGAGGGAACCGACGTGCCGGTTGCATCTCTTCTCGACATCATTCGTTCGAAGGAAGCGGCGGGGCGAGCCAAGGATCGGGCTGTGTTGCCGTTGCTTAGGGACATGCTCGACCGTTTCGGCGAGCACCCGGACGTCAAGTAAGGGCTTGTAAAGACGCCAGGCGATCCTCCAGGTCCACGACGTCGTCGGCCACCACGGTGACGTGGCCGAGCTTGCGGCCGGGGCGGGGCCGCTTGCCGTAGAGGTGCAGATGCGCGCCCTCGACGCGCAGGATGGAGTCGAGATCCGGCAGCTCCCCGATGAGGTTGACCATCGCGCTGTGACCGATGAGCGTGGTAGAGCCCAGCGGACGTCCGGTAACCGCCCTGATGTGATTCTCGAACTGCGAGGTCGCCGCTCCCTCGATGGTCCAGTGCCCCGAGTTGTGGACGCGCGGCGCCATCTCGTTGCCGAGCAGCTCATCGCCGACTTGAAAGAACTCGATGGCGAGAACACCGACGTAGTCGAGCTCGTCCATAAGCGAGCGCGCGTGAGCCTCGGCCCCCGCTTGGAGCTGCGGCATGAGGTGGGGGGCAGGAGCACGGGAGAGGCGGAGGATTCCCTCGCGGTGGTGGTTCTCGACCAGCGGGTAGACGGCAACGTCGCCGTCGATGGAACGGACCGCAAGCAGGGACAACTCACGGTCGAAATCAACCATCGACTCGACGATCAAGTCCTTGGCGCCGACCGAATCCCACGCGGCTTCAGCATCTGAGGTCGCGTGCACCACGAACTGGCCCTTGCCGTCGTAGCCCTCCCGGCGCGTCTTGATGAGGGCGGGGAGGCCGACGGAAGCGACGGCGTGGTCGAGCTCGGCGCGCCCCGAGGCGGGCGCGAAGCTCGGTGTGGCGATCCCCATGCGCTCGAAGAGTTGCTTTTCGCTCACCCGATCCTGGGACACCTCGAGGGCGTCGGGGTTCGGGTGCACCGGGACCAGACGTGCGATGCGGCGGGCGGATGCGGCGGGGACGCGCTCGAACTCGTACGTCACCACGCTGCAGTCACCCGCGAGGCGGTCCAGCGCAGCAGCGTCGTCGTAGCCGGCGACGAGCAAGCGCGTGAGGTGTCCGGCCCCCGCCTCCGGGGATGGATCCAGCGCAAGAAAACGCTCGCCCAGCGGAGCACCCGCCAGCACCAGCATGCGCGCCAGCTGACCGCCCCCCAGGATTCCTATCAACCTACCGAGTTCGCCTGCCGGTGCCCGCTTCGTACTGTCGAAAGCGAGCCCGTAGGGGTGAAGTCGCGGTGCAGAGCTCTACCCGGATGCTGGCCAATCCGAAGCTGAGGTCCCCGGTCCACACTGCCTGAAGCCATGCACTAAACCTACCCCTCAGTGCGACGATGACGGTGGTTGTGTTGGGTGTGACGTCGGTTTTGTTGCCATCGGGGCCTTGACATGCACTCTTTCCTATGCCGTGCGCGATTCGGCGACAATGCTGCGCCGCAATCTTCGACACATGCAGCGCTACCCCTCCCTAACGGTGATGCTCGTCGGCATCCCGGTAGTCTTCCTGCTGCTGTTCGTCTACGTCCTGGGCGGCACGCTGGGCGCTGGACTCGGTGACGCGTCGGGGGGCCGCGCCGAGTACGTCGAGTACATCGTTCCCGGAATCTTGCTGATAGCCGTGGCCAGCGCATCCACAGGGACGGCGATATCGGTCGCTATGGACATGACCGAAGGCATCATCGACCGCTT
>JALZIB010000148.1 GCA_030860505.1 Actinomycetota bacterium | reverse complement strand
TGTCCGCCCTCGCGGTGCGCCTGACCTCGCGCGGTCCCGTTCTCTTCCGCCAGCAGCGCATCACCAAGGGTGGGCGCGCCTTCACCGTCTACAAGTTCCGCACGATGGCCGACCGAGCGGACGGCCGGCTAAGTGATGATGCCCCCGACAAGGCCACGGCGTTCTTCAAGATCGAAGATGATCCTCGCCTCACGAAGGTGGGCCGCTTCCTCCGCAAGGCAAGCATCGACGAGCTGCCGCAACTGATCAACGTCGTCAAGGGGGACATGAGCCTCGTCGGGCCACGCCCGCTGCCGATCGAGCAGGTCGAGGCGAACCCCGAGCTCTTGACCCCGCGCCACGAGGTCCTCGCAGGCGCGACGGGATGGTGGCAGGTCAGCGGGCGCAGCAACCTCTCGGCCGAGGAGGCCGTGCGGCTCGATCTCTTCTACATCGAGAACTGGTCTCTGTCGCTCGATCTGTTCATCGTCCTCAAGACGGTTGGAGTGCTGCTCGCTCGCCGTGGGGCGTACTAAATGGCTCAGGAGCGCGACGAACTCGGGGCGCTCGATCCCGAGCCGACCCTCGAATCCCGGTCCATCGTCGGAATGCGCGTCGATGCCACCAGTTACTCCGACGCCTCGGATCGCATCATGGCCTGGGCGACGAACGGCGAGTCGCGCATGGTCTGTGCCGCTTCGGTCAACAACGTCATGGAGACGCGCGAGGATCGCGACTTCCTCGAGGTCATGAATCGATCCGATCTCACCACTCCCGACGGGATGCCGCTCGTGTGGGGGCTCAAGCTTCTAGGAGTCGAGGCTCCTTCCCGAACCTACGGGCCCACTCTTACGGAAGTCCTGCTCGCCAGGGCCGAGTCCGAAGGGGTGCCCGTCGGCTTCTACGGCGGCTCCCCCGAGGTGCTCGCCGACCTGCTCGAGATCGCAAAGACGCGCTGGCCGAAACTGGACATCGCCTATGCCTACAGCCCCCCTTTCCGGGCGCCGACCGAGGACGAAAGACGGAGCGAGGTGGCGGCCATCAATGCGTCGGGGACTCGCTTGTTGTTCGTGGGCATCGGGACACCGAAACAGGACCGCTGGATGGACACGAACAGGAACCACGTCGGGGCCGTGATGCTCGGCGTCGGGGCCGCCTTCGACTTCATTGCGGGGGTCAAGAAGCAAGCCCCTTCAACTCTTCAGCGACTGGGACTAGAGTGGTTCTTCCGCTTGATCACCGAGCCGCGCCGACTGTGGCGTCGTTATCTCGTTCGGAATCCGAGGTTTCTTTATCTCTTCGGACTCCAGCTGGTACGGGCTCAGTTCAATCAGCGAAACAAACCCTAGGCAGGAAACAACAACAAATACGACCGCACGGCCCTCGATGTTCAGCGCGAGGCCGATCACCAAGGAGGCTGTAAGTGAAGCGTAGTGCTCTTGTTGCAGGAGCCGGTGGATTCATCGGCCATCACATGGTCAAGCTCCTCAAGGCGCGCGGCTACGACGTCAGGGGCGTCGACATCAAAGAGCCGGAGTACGAGGCGAGCGCCGCCGACGAGTTTCTGGTCCTGGACCTGAGACGTCGCGACGAGTGCATCGAAGCGACGCGCGACATGGACGACGTCTATCAGCTGGCGGCCGACATGGGCGGTATCGGCTTCATCTCAGGGAACCATGCCGACGTCGCCAGCAACAACATCCTCATCAACGCCCACATGCTCGAAGCCTCCGAGCTAAACGGCGTGTCGCGCTACTTCTACTCATCCTCCGCGTGCATCTACCCCCTCTACAAGCAGAACACCCCCGACGTCGGTGGGCTCAAAGAGGACGACGCCTATCCCGCCGATCCAGAAGAGGGTTACGGATGGGAGAAGCTCTACGCCGAGAAGATGTGCCAGTACTACGACGAGGAGAACCGACTCTCCACACGCGTGGCCCGCTTCCACAACGTCTACGGACCGCTGGGAACCTACGACGGGGGCCGCGAGAAGGCACCCGCCGCCATCTGCCGCAAGATCGCACTGGCCGACGACGGCGCCTCTATCGAAGTGTGGGGCGACGGGCTCCAGACGAGATCGTTCATGTACGTGGACGACTGCGTCGAGGGCATCTACAGGATCATGGAGTCGAACTACTCGGCGCCGTTGAACCTGGGCACCGAGGAGCTCATCACGGTCAACGGCCTCGTCGATCTCGTCGCTGAGGTCTCCGGAAAGTCGATCAGGAAGCGTCACGACGTGTCCAAGCCACAGGGGGTCCGGGGACGCAACAGCGATAACACTCTGCTCACCGAGATCCTCGGGTGGGGCCCCTCGATGCTGCTTGCGGACGGTCTCCGTCCGACCTACTCATGGATTCACGAGCAGGTCGCGAACGATGCGAGCGGAGCGAGGCGCGCGAGCTGATGAAGGTCGGAGTCATCGGTACGGGTCATGTCGGGTTGATAACCAGCGCGACCATGGCCCGGCTCGGACACGAAGTCGTCGGCAACGACCTCGACCAAGAAAAGATCGAATCTCTGCAGAGCGGGCGGGCCCCCTTCTATGAGCCCGGCCTCCCAGAGCTCCTCGAGCAAACGCTCTCCTCGGGCAAGCTGTCCTTCTCAAATGACCCGGCGGACGCGATCAGGGACGCCGAAGTGGTGTTCATCTGCGTTGGCACTCCGCCCAAGGCCTCCGGCGAGGCGAACCTGATAGCGGTCGAGTCGACCGCCAAGGACGTCGCCCGGTACGCCCGCAGCGGCGTCGTCGTGGTCGAGAAGTCCACGGTCCCCGCAGGCACTGCTCAGCGCGTCAAGCTGACGCTCGAAAGGGAACGGTCTGATCCCGCGTCGAGTTATCACGTCGTCTCCAACCCCGAGTTTCTCAGAGAGGGCAGCGGAATCCAGGACTCTCTCGAGCCGGATCGCATCCTCGTCGGCGCAGAGTCGCCCGAGGCGTTCGGGGTGATGCGCAGAGTTTACGCGCCACTCCTCGACAAAGGCACCAAGCTGATCGAGACGAACATCGCCACGGCCGAGCTCTCCAAGCACGCGTGCAACGCCTTTCTCGCGCTAAAGATCAGCTACATGAACGCGCTGGCTCGTCTCTGCGAGAGCTCGGGGGGCGATGTCAACTCCGTAGCCGAAGTCATGGGCGCCGACGAGCGCATCGGGCGAGCCTTTCTCAACGCGGGTCTGGGCTACGGGGGTTACTGCTTCCCCAAAGACCTCCAGGCATTCGAGCGGATGGCCGCGCGCCTCGGCTACGACTTCTCGTTGCTGCGAGAGGTAGAGCGCATAAACGCCGAAGCCGTTGACGCAACCGGCGACAAGGTCATCGATGCCCTCTGGAACCTCGATGGGAAAAGAATCGCGTTGCTCGGGCTGTCATTCAAGCCCGACACCGACGATGTCAGGTTCGCTCCTGCACTCGGGCTCGCTCGCAAACTCCATGGGGAGGGCGCCACGATCGTGGGCTACGACCCCCAGGCGATGGCGAATGCGAAATCGGACATGCCAAAGCTCGAGGTCGCATCGGACGCGTACTCAGCAGCAGCCGGCGCTCATTGCCTCGTCCTCTGCACCGAGTGGGACGAGTTCAGAGAGCTGGATCTCGACCGTCTCAAAGAGGTCATGGCGTATCCGCTCGTGGTCGATGGCCGTAACATGTTCGAGCCGAAGGAGATGGAGGAGCGCGGGTTCTCCTACTATCCAACCGGCCGACCGCCCATCGTCTAGTGGCCCGACAGGCAACATTGAGGGGTGCTCTGGCGGCAAAGCCGCTACATCTGGCGGCGTTCTCAGTCGGCGAAACAGTTCCACTGTTCCGCCTCCCTGCGGCCTTGCCATACTTGCGTTTCGCACCGCCAGAGCACGCAAACGTTACCTGCCGAACCACTAGAGCGGAGCTTCTATGCCCAGAGCTGTTGTAACTGGAGGCGCGGGATTTCTCGGCTCACATCTCTGTGAGCGATTGCTCTCCGAGGGTTGGGACGTCGTGTGCTTCGATTCGTTCCTCACGGGAAGCGCCTCGAACGTCGCACACATCGCAGGACACGACCGCTTTCGGCTCGAGCACTACGACGTCACGAACTACCTCTTCATCGAAGGCGACGTGGATTGGATCCTGCACTTCGCGTCGCCCGCCTCGCCCATCGACTACCTCGATCATCCGATTCACACGCTCAAGGTCGGCGCAATCGGAACGTTGAGGGCCCTCGGACTCGCCAAGGCGAAGAACGCCGGACTCTTTCTTGCCTCGACCTCAGAGGTCTACGGTGACCCGCTGGTTCACCCGCAGCCCGAGGCGTACTGGGGCAACGTAAATCCCATCGGGCCTAGAGGCGTGTACGACGAGGCCAAGCGCTACGCCGAAGCGATGACGATGGCCTACCACCGTACCCACGACATCCCGGTGAAGATCATCCGCATCTTCAATACGTTCGGCCGCCGCATGCGCAAGGCGGATGGGCGGGCGGTGCCGACCTTTATCAAGCAGGCACTCGCGGGCGAGCCCGTCACGGTGCACGGAGATGGGTCGCAGACCCGATCGTTGTGCTACGTCGACGACCTGATCGAAGGCATCTGGCGTCTAGTGAACTCCGACGTCACCGGCCCGATGAACATCGGCAACCCGCAGGAGATCAAGGTACTCGACCTAGCGCGCATGATCATCGAAGCTGCCTCGAGTCCCTCGGAGCTCGCCTTCGTCGACCGGCCCGTCGACGACCCCGAAGTCCGTTGTCCCGATATCTCACTAGCGAAGCAGACGCTCGGATGGGAACCGGAAGTTTCGCTCGAGGACGGGCTGCGACGGACGATGGATTGGGCCAGAGCCACCTGGGCGGTGTCCTAACGCCGTTGCGGCACCACCGTACACACAACGAAGGGAAGTGACCGTTCGACATGAAGAGTCTCGTCACAGGAGCCGCAGGTTTTATCGGCTCCCGTCTCTGCGCCCGCCTCGTCGCAGACGGCCACGAGGTCGTCGGGTTCGACAACCTGTCGGACGGATCCATGAGCAACCTCGCCGGCGTCGAGGGCGTCGAGTTTCATGAGCGCGACCTCAGGGATGAAGGCGCGCTCAACAAGGCCGCGTCTGGTTGTGAGGTCATCTTTCATCAGGCGGCGATGAGATCGGTGCCGCGCTCGATGGAGATGCCCGGAGACACGACTGATGTCAACGTGCGCGGGACCCTCAACGTGCTCCTCGCGGCTCACCGCAACTCGGCGCGAGTCGTTTCGGCGTCCTCTTCGTCGGTCTACGGCGAGCAGAGCGAATACCCGCTGCACGAAGGCCTGAGACCTTCCCCACAATCGCCGTATGCCGCCAGCAAGCTCGCGGGGGAAGTCTACTGCCAGACTTGGGGCAAGGCCTTCGGAGTCCCTACGATCTCGTTGCGCTACTTCAACGTCTACGGACCCGCTCAGGACCCCAGCAGCGAGTACGCCACCGTGATGCCGAAGTTCGTGCTCGCCTGCCTCACGGGCGAGCGCCCGACGATCCACGGCACCGGCGAGCAGGCGCGCGACTTCACTTACATCGACGACGCCGTCGAGGGAAACCTACTTGCGGCGCGCGCGTCGGAGGCCAATCCCGGGGCAGTTCTCAACATCGGCGGAGGACGGCAGCCGACCTCCGTCAACGAGCTGCTCGCCATCATCGCCGAGCTCACGGGGGCGCAGCCCGAGCCGGTGCATGCAGACCCGCGCCCAGGAGACGTGTGGCTAACCGACGCCGACGTTTCTCTTGCGCAGCGAACGATCGGCTACGAACCCAAGGTCGACATCAGAGAAGGCCTAAGGCGCTCGGTGGAGTGGTTCACGCAACACTACGCGCGCACCTGAGAACTTCCGTTTGAGTTTCAAAACAAGCAACAACTCGTAAGCGTCGTTTACAACGGGCGGCTGAGATGCAGCACTTCCTGCTGCTTGGCGCTCTTGGGGCAGCGTTTGCCGTCCACGAGCACTTGCAGTCGACCGTTGGTCGGCTCCCGCAATGCGTTTGGCCACGCGTAGTCACCGTCAGGAACAGACAGCTCAATTGTGTCGCCACTAGCCCACGAGTCCATTGTGCGAGCCCGCGAGACGAGGGTGTCGTCGCTGGCCACCATAACCACAAGGGCGTCCTCGACTCCGGTGCTCACCAGAGTGGGCTCGGCGTATCCCGCCCCGGTAGTCATCTCCAGCACTGGAGCACCGCTACCGCTATTCGTGAAACGCCAAACCTTGACGACGTCGTTGGTGGGATCGCTTTGGGCGGCAACCAGGATCGCTCCCGAGTCGAGCGCGACCGCCGATGGACGTGCCTTGCCGTTCAAACTCGCACCCCCGGAACCCTCCGTCCAGCTCGCTCCCCCGCCGTGGGAATAGATCCTGAGCTTTCCGGTGCGCGCCGCCACCCTCAAGCCCGAGTCGGTCGGCACCAGCGTGGCGGTAGCCACCTTGGCCGAGCCGGTCCACAGGACAGCGACGTCTGTGAGGGTCGGACTCTCGGACAGATCACTCAGACGGGCTGCCATGAGCTTGTAGGTAGTGGTGGCAGTTCTTTCAGTCCAAGTGATGTAGACATTCGCGTCATGGTAGACGGCGTCGATCCGCACGTTGCCCATCCCGCCGTCTCGCAGCACGACCTCCGGACCCACGGTGGGGCCGCTTGCGTTGTCGAGGTCGGTCACGCGACGCATCCTCACCTCAGAGATCATGTCGAAGGTGTAACCGGTCCACACGACCCAAGCGGTTTTCCCCGCCGAATCAACGACGATGGATGCCGTCCGATCGTTGGGTATGTCCTCCCCGAGCAGTTGACCATCGGAGACCGCCCCCTGCGTTTGCTTGCTCCACCCGGAGGCGCCGGCGTCCTTCCACTTGAACTGGACACCGCTGCCATGAGGGTCGTAGACGGCCAACGTACGACCCCCAGCCGAGAGCGCCAGCCGCCGGTTGTTGCCGTAGGCAGTCGCGTCGCTGGAGCCGCCTTTGCAGCTTGGTGCGAGTTGGGTCACTTCGAGCTCGCCGTCCGCGGCGGCCGCGGGCGACGAAAGGACGCCCACGAGTGCGATCAGTAACAGCTTTGCAAATGACCTCATTACGCCCCCAAGCATGCCCACCGCGATCGCGGTTGGGCTCAATCCAACGACTCACACATGAAACTGCCCCCGTCGGATTCATCTACTGCCACTGATGTACTCGCCACAATGGTCAAAACGGGTGATTGAGGATGGCTGGATGACTAGTCCGTTTCGTGGGGGTTTGCGCCGCGCACCTGAAGCGATCACGTGAGCGACGAAGTGAAGGATAGGGTTTGCGACCTATGGACAAGAGAGCGCTGGGGGCGGATGGTCCCGAGATCACCGTGCTGGGTTTCGGCTCGTGGGCCGTGGGGGGTCCCTACAAATTCGGCTGGGGACCGACGGACGACGACGAGTCGATAACAGCCATCCGTCATGCCGTCGACTCCGGCATCAACTGGATCGACACGGCCGCGCAGTACGGCCTCGGGCATTCCGAGGAGATCGTCGGGCGCGCCGTCACTGGCATGAAGGTGGGCGAAGACGTCTTCTTGTTCAC
>JALZIB010000141.1 GCA_030860505.1 Actinomycetota bacterium | reverse complement strand
ACTCTTGTTTAACGTCCCCCTGTTGGGATAAACTCTTGCAAGCACCTTAGCCACGATTGCAAGCAATTTTTTCAGAGGAGGAACCATGGCGAGAACCCCAGCCCCCGTAGAGCGCCTCAGAGGCGGTGTCGACCAGATCATGACTCGCGCCGTCGACGCCACCGTGTACCTGCCCCTTGGGATCTACGACCGAGCGCGTGACCAGCTCACCGACCTCGACGCCCGGCGCGTGCGCAAGACGTTCGAGGGTCTCCTTGGAGATTTCATCGAGCGCGGCCAGGAGCGCGTCCAGCCGCTCGAGCGTCGTCTGCGTCGAGAGGGTCGAAAGGTCGAGTCCGAGGTGTCCGAGGCTGTGACCGAGGCCAAGAGGACCACCAAGAAGACGACCCGTCGGGCCAAGAAGACCACCGCTCGGGCCAAAAAGACGACGGTGAGGACCGCAAAGAAGACTACGGCGCGTACCACGGCGGCCGCGGGCAACACACAGCCGAAGATGCCACGCGTGACCGCTCCTCGGACCGCGAGTGAGCTCCCGATCGCCAAGTACGGTTCCCTCACGGTCGAGGAGATCATCCAGCATCTCAGTGGACTTACGCAGACCGACCTCGCGAAGGTCTACAAGTACGAGAAGGCGCACGACAACCGCACCACCGTGCTCGGCTCCGTCGAGGGCAAGCTCGTCGATCTCCCGATTCCGACCTACGACGCGCTGAACGCGGACGAGATTCTGACGCGTCTCGAGGGTCTGAACAAGTCAGAGCTCAAGACAATCAAGTCGTACGAGTCGGGTACGAAGATGCGCGCCACCGTCACCGAGAGGATCGACGCGCTGCTCGCGTAACCACCGTGAACCGATTGTCCACCTAGGTAACGAGTGAAGGTCCGGAGGGCTTCGGCTTTCCGGACCCCAGCCGTTTCGTGAACATGTCCACCAGGTGCTCGATGTAGACGTTCTCGTCGGCGGGGAGGATGTGTTTTCCGCCGAGGATCTCCTGCTCAACAAAAAACGCCAGCAACGCGTTGAAGAACAATCGGGCCGAAACCTGAGGATCTACTTGTGCGCGCGCCCGGTCGTTCATGCGGTCCTCGAGAATGTCACCCAGCTCGCGAATGGACTGTCCCACCGCGTCGGAAAAGAACGCCTCCTTCTCCTCGGGGAAGATCTGCACCTCCTGCAACAGCAGGCGCGCAAGTTCGGTGTTCTGGTGCAGGACGTCAAAGAAGCCCCGTGCCAGCACGAGCAACAGACCTCGCAGATCGAGCTGGCCGGCGAGTTCCGGAAGCGTACGCAGCACCGGAAGGAACGAGTATTCCTCGATGATGGCCCGGAAGAGATCGCGCTTGCCGGCGAAGTAGTGATAGATGAGTCCCTCGGTGATGTTTGCCTCGCGCGCGATGTCGCGCATCGACGTGCCGTGGAATCCCTTTGTGGCAAAGAGGTGAAGACTCGCCTTGAGAATGTCTTCGCGCCGGTCGCGACGAACGTTTTGCGGTTCGCGGCTCATGCGCTCAACGCAGAACGATCTCGGTCACGCGTCATAAACCTTTGGTGAACGAGCTGTGGCCCCCTCGGGAGCGGTCGTTGATCTGCCGAAGGATGTCCTCGCGCGCGGCCCGAACGGCTTGGCCCACCTTGGTGTGCTGTGCCTTGGCCAGAAGGTGCTGACGACCGTAGTGGAGTTCAAGCGTGACGCTCTTCGAAACTCCACCATTCTCTGCGATGCGAACCTCCGCGCGGACCAGGTCGTAACTGTCGAGTCGCTTATCGATCTTCTCGAGGTCTTTCTCGATGCGATCGATGTCCTGATCTTGCAGGTCGTCACCCGGCGCAATCACACGAAGTTCCATGGACACCCCTTTTGAAGAGGGAACGATGCTTCATGGTAGACGGTCGTCCAGCCACGCGAGAAACGGAGTGGGCAGGGAGTCGTTGGAGAACTCTTCTCTGACGTGTTCTCTACCCGCCGAACCCATGGCGCGCGCCGCCTCGGGGTTGTCGAGCAAATGGAAAACTTTGTCGGCGAGAGCATCGACGTCGGCGCCGTCGATGACGTATCCGGTGCGGCCGTCGAGGACCGCCTCAGGGGTTCCTCCCGATCGCCCCGTGACACAGGGGGTCGCGCAGGCGGCGGCCTCGAGCAGTACCACGCCGAGGCCCTCGATTTCGAGACCGAAGTAACGGTCGGTTACGGGAAGTGCGAAGACGTCCGCCAGCGCGTAAAAGGCGGGCGCCTCGTCGTCGGGCACTCGTCCGGCGAAGATCACCCGGCCTGGTGTCTTATCCGCGAGCCTCTTCAGGCTCCCGAGCTCGGGACCGGTTCCTGCAATTACGACCACCGCCCCTGGTACTCGCTTGTGAATGCGGGGCAGCGCCTCGATGAGCCGGTGGATTCCCTTTCGCTTGACGAGGCGGCCGAAGCAAAGGACGACCTTGTCGCTGGATGAGAGTCCAAGCCGCGCCCGGGTGGGCCGGGTCTCGACCTCGGGGTGAAAACGATCGAGGTCGACGCGTGTGTGCAGACGTTCTATTGGAGGAGCGGGCAAACCGCTGCCCTCGACTAGGTCGCGGAGGACGTCGCCCGTGTACCCGCTTACCGGCAGGAGCAGGTCCGCCCCCGCCATGGCGCGCGCCATCCGTCGTCTGAGGCCGGGGACCGCTCCGGGGACCATCAGCTCGGCGCCGTGCACGATGACCACGTAGTTGAGTCCCACAGCGGAGAGGTCCGGCCCCAATAGGCCGAGCGGCCACGGGGTACCGAGCACGATCTTCGTCGTCTCGTAGCGGGCCGCAAGCTCCGCAATGGCTCTGACTACCCTGCGCGTTGGAATCAGGAGAGAGCCGCTCCTTAGGCCGTGCGTGGGGTAGCGCAGCCCGCTGGGAATCGGGTTTCCATCGCGCTCGGGAGGCGCAAGCACGGCTAGCCTGGGAGCAACGAGGTTGCACAGCTCGGCAAGATAGCTCTCGATGCCTCCTCGCCCCGGCAAGAAGGAGGACGTCACCATCAGGGCCTCCGGCATGGCCGGACACTAGTGCAAGAACCTGCCCGAGACAGAGCGAAGCCCCGGGGTGGGAAGGAAGGACCCCGGTGCTTCAATACTGCTGGCCTGATAGTCGTATGTCCGCGCCGAGGAGCGCTAAACCGGAAGCGAGAGGTTCTCTGGAAATTTGCGACTGTCTTGGGAGTAACTACACTTGATTAGATGACCGATTCGAACGAGCTCGAGGCGCTCAAGCAGCAGGCCCGAAAGGATCACAAGCTCTTCGCCAAGGCGGCGGACGCTCTCGCGGAGATCGATCGCAACCACGGTCTCGAAGACCATCACGCCGACGTGCTGGCGGCTCTCAGGATCCGAGTCGAGGGCAAACGGCGCGCATCGCTCGACGAGCTGCTCACGGTCACCGGCGACATGTCGGGCAAACGCGAACTGGGGGACGTACTCGGCGCGCCGGACAAGAAGAAGTCGGACTGGCCCGACCCGAAGGAGCAGAAGAAGGACTGGCCCGGTCTCTAGCGACTTCCGGCTCTAGTTGTTGGGGCCCTTGTCGCGCAGGAACCGTTCGAGCTCCGCAGCGATGTCGTCGCCCGACGGCATCTGGGTTGGGTCCATCTCCTCGAGATTCTCCCGCTCGTCGGTTCGGTCCTCGAGCATGCGAACGTAGGCCTGCACGTCCTCGTCGCTGGACACCATCTCGGTGACGCGTTCCTCGTAGACGGAGGTCGCCCGCTGAAGGTCGTCTATCTCGGCGGCGACACCCACCAGTTGGGTAGCTCGCTCGACGAGGGCCAAAGCGGCCTTGGGGTTGGGGGTTACCGCGAGATAGTGCGGGACCGCGGCCCACAGGCTTGCGGAGTCGATGCCGGCCTGGGAGAACGCCTCGTGCAGGACGCCGACGATTCCGGTTGGACCCTCGTAGCGTGAGCGTTGAAGGTCTAGTCGTTCGATCAGCTCCGGGTCGACCGCCGTGCCCGTGATCGGGACGTCTCGAGAGTGTGGGACGTCTGCCAGGAGCGCCCCCAGGGTGATGACCAGCTTGACGTCGTGAGCGCGCGCCGTTTCCACGATGAGATTCGTGAAGGTTCGCCACTTCGTGCTCGGCTCGGTGCCCACGAGGACGATGACGTCATGCCCTACGCCATCCAGCTTGGCGGCCATGAACTCGTTCGAGGGCCACGTGATCTTGCGAGTCACGCCCTCTATGAGCTCGACCTGAGGCCGCACCGCCTGAAAGTCATAGAAGTCCTCCGGATCGATCGAGGCGAACTCGGATGCAGACCAGACGCGACCCAGATGAGCGGCTGCGAAGCTGGCGGCGTCGCCGGCGTCGTTCCAGCCGCGAAAGGCGGCGACCAAAACGGGTTGTCGCAACTCGACGTCGGCGTGGTGTGTGATCCTGTCGTCCATCGTTCTAACCTACTCTCGCTGTACCTCTAGTCAGGGGGGAACGTGCTCGGTTTACCCGCCGAAGGGGTGGTCATAGCTGTCATTCTGTCGCTGCTGATCGGAGCGGCGGGCGGCATCATCTACGCCGGGATCATGGGCTACCGTCGGAGGTAGAGGAGCGAACCGGGTACGTCACTCGTGGGCTTCGTTACGCTCCGTGAGATGCTGCTGCAGCTTGCGCTTGATGCGCTGAAGCGCGTTGTCGATGGACTTGACGTGGTTGCCGAGGGCGCCTGCGATCTCCTCGTAGGACTTGCCGTCCATATAGAGCGCGAGGACGTCCCCCTCGAGCTCCGTGAGGCTTCGACTCATCGAAGTACGCAGGGCCTCGATCTCCTCCGCAGAGATGACGAGCTCGGCGGGATCGCTCGTTCGGGCCGGCGACATGAACTGATCTGCGACCGAGGTTGACTCGTCGTCCCCGTAGGCGGGGGCGTCAAGGGACACCGACGAGTTCAGGGGTTGGTGCTTGTGACGATTCGCCGTCTTGATCGCGGTGAGGATCTGGCGCGAGATGCACAGCTCGGCAAAGGCCCTGAACGGAGTCTCCTGGTCGGGGTCGAAGTCCCGGATCGCCTTGTAGAGCCCGATCATGCCCTCCTGAACGACGTCCTCTTGCTCGGAGCCCGCGAGGAAGTAGCTGCGGGCTTTGCTCCTGGCGAAGTTGCGGTAGCGGGTGAGCAGGACCTCGATCGCACGCTCTTCGCCGGTACGAGCCTGGGCGACGAGTTGAGCGTCCTCGAGTGCATCGAGTTCGAGTCCGGAAGAGTAGGTTCGCTCGGACATACCGCTTGTGCTCATATCGCTCCCACGAGGACCATGAAGATTGGAAGGCCCTCCGCCCACGGTTGCGCGCGAGGTCGTCCTGAACCTGCTTTGTACCAAAGAACCTCGTTTAGATTCCCGTGAATGACTGCTTTTTCCATCGGGAACCCTCTTCTCGCCTCGTAGAAGGTTTTCCTTCCGGGGGCCTACTATGCGTGTCCCTGGAGGCGAATGGGGGCTGGTGTCCCTCCCGGTCTTCAAAACCGGTGGGTCGGGGAAACCCGGCCGGCGGGTTCGATTCCCGTCCGCCTCCGCCAAGCTTCGCCATGGCGCAGTCGGCGCCCGCCTCATGATGTATAGTGATATACATCATGAGGCGGACCCAGATCTACCTGGACGATGACCAAGACCGTCGGCTGCAGGCTTGGGCGCGTGCCACCGGGACCACGAAATCGGCATTGATCCGCGAAGCGATCGATCAGTTTCTCAAACGCAGGTCGCGCCGCGCCGATCTGGGCGCTCATCTCGATGCCACCTTCGGATCGATACCAACCATCGCGGTCCCTCCCCGTGACGAATGGGAACGCGGCTATGGCTAGGTTGCTCTACGACACGGACGTGCTGATCGATCATCTTCAGGGCACCCGCGCGTTGCCCCTGGGGGACGACCTCGCCTACTCGTCCGTTAGCCGAGCTGAGCTCTATAGCTGGGCCGCTGCCGACGAGGACCAAATCAATGCCTTCCTCGACCCGCTGGACGAGATCGTTCTTGACCGGGAGGTTGCGGAGCAGGCGGGGCGTGTCCGTCGCGCGACCCGCATCAAGCTTCCCGACGCCCTCGTCGCGGCCGCTGCACTCGTAACCAGACGCCAGCTCGTGACCCGGAACGCCAAAGACTTTCGAAAGGTCAAAGGCCTCAGCCTCGCTTTACAGAAGTGATCACGACGACGAGTCATGGGTGACTTGGCGGACCGGCTAGCTTCCTCGCGAGTCGTTGTTGGCGGTTGCCGACGACTCCGTCGACGACCCGGGCTTGTGGGACATCCACGACCTTTCGGTAGAGATCACCCATGAGAGTGCGGGCCCACTTGACGTCGCCGTTGAGGGGAGTAGAACGGAGGGAACCCAAGGAAGGGAGAAGTCATGTTCGTACAGGTAATCCAGGGACGGGCCACGGATCCCGCCGGCCTTAAGAAGCAGTGGGAGAGGTGGGATCAAGAGATCAAGCCATCGGCACAGGGCTACCTCGGCGGCACCGCGGGAGTCACGCCCGACGGTGAGTTCATCGCCCTGGCTCGTTTCGAGAGCGAGGAGGCCGCACGGGCCAACAGCGAGCGCGCCGAGCAGAGCGCGTGGTGGGACGAGACCTCGAAGTATCTGGCCGACCCGATGTTCCACGACTGCACCGAGGTCGACCTAATCGACGGCGGAGGCTCCGACGAGGCCGGCTTCGTGCAGGTGATCCAGGGCAAGGTGACCGACGTCGCCAAAGCCAGGGAGATCGACGCCGCGATGCAGGATCAGATGAGGGAGCTACGGCCCGACGTGATCGGAGGGGTCGTCGCCTGGCATCCCCAGAACGGTCGCTTCACGAACCCGATCTACTTCACCTCGGAGGCTGAGGCGCGGACAAACGAGAAGAAGATGGAATCGACCGAGGGGTTCCAGGAGTTCATGAGCCAGATGGAAGCAATATCCGACGGGGAGCCGAAGTTCCTCGATCTCACCGATCCATGGATGTCGAGCAAGTAAGCGCAATGAAAAAGGCCGTGTAGGGCGGCCATATCGTCACCGTTGCCCATGGCCGCTCTACGGCCCCTGATGCATCACAGGCACATCTCGCGCGCCCAGTCTCGACCGTCCCTGCTGTCCGTCCCCCAGCGTGGCGCCAGGAGCGCAAGGGTCAGGAACAAGACGACTATGTACCAGTCCATTTCAATCAACCTCCTTTAGTGCGGGAATCACTTCGAGTGCCAAGCGTTCGATCTGCTCGTCGAGGTCCGGCCCGAGAGGCTGAAAGTTCATGGCGGAAAAACCGAGCTTCGTGAACCCGAGCAATCGTTCGATCACGACGTCCGGTGGTCCCGACACCACGAACGGGTCCGGATGGGACACCTCGTCCACCCTGACTTCCATGTTGTAGGCGAAGGTGATGGCCTCGGGATCGCGGCCCGCGGCATGCGCGCCCGCAAAGATGCGCTCACGCATCGCAGGGATGCGCTCCGGCGGCGCGAGCTCGAGCGATGGAATCCAGCCGTCCGCGACCCGCCCGGTAAGGGCCAGGGCGCGCGCTCCGAAGGTGCCCACCCAGATGGGGATGTGACCGTCGGGCTTCGGCTCCAGCTCCGCAGCTGCGGTCCGAAAGAGCCTGCCCTCGAAGGTGAAGCCCGGTTCCGACCACAGACCACGAGTGATGCGCACGGCCTCTTCCAGGCCGTCGACCTTGTCCCGAGGGGACGGCACACGGAGCCCGAAGGCTCGGAACTCCTCGTCCGAGTAGCCACCACCGAGGCCCAGTATCAGGCGGCCACCCGAGAGCCGGGCGAGCGTCTCGGCCATCTTGGCCACCATGGCCGGCGGCCGATAGGGCACTCCGAGCACGCGGCTGGCGATGCGGATCCGAGTCGTGCTCGCTGCGATCCACGACAGCATGGTCCACGTCTCGTAGGTCGGGTGGTCGCCGGAGGGATGATCGGACGCGGAGACGAAGTCGAAGCCGAGCTCCTCGGCCCTTCGAGCATCGGCCACGGGATCGGCACCGGCGGCCGCGGAGGTCGATACGTTCAGGCCACAGAGGACGTCCGTCAAGACTCGTCCCCTCTGGCCTTGGGATCGGCGCCACGGAGGCGGGCAATTCGAGACGCGGACCGAATCGAGGCCCGCATCGTCGCAGGGACCTCGCGGTCGGCAATCGTCAGCCTGGGAAGGAGGAGGTGGACCAGCGGTCCGATACTGACCGCGTACAACACCGTGCCGATGCCGACGGTGCCCCCGAGGAGCCAGCCGGCCGACAGGACCGCGACCTCTATCGAGGTGCGAACAAGACGGAGCGAGAGACCTCGCTTCGCCAGGCCCGTCATCAAGCCGTCGCGAGGTCCGGGGCCGAGCCCTGCGCCGATGTAGAGAGCGGTGGCGACACCGTTGATGACGATCCCTGCGACCATGAATGCGATCTGCGGAGCGAGGTGTTCGGGCTCCGGCAGCAGCACGAGGGAAGCGTCTACGACCAGCCCGACCACGACCACATTGCTGAGCGTTCCGATCCCCGGTCGCTCCCGCAATGGGATCCACAGCAGCAACACCGCCGCGCCCACGGCGATGACGATCCAGCCGATTCGGAGCCCCGTCTGCCGGGCGATGCCCTGGTGAAAGACGTCCCACGAGTCCAGGCCCAGCCCCGAGGAGATCAGCAGGGCCACGCTCACGCCGAAGAGGACGAGACCCAGATAAAGGCTCACGAGACGTCGAGCAAGTTTGCGGTCCCGGTTAGCGGGCGCGCCACCATCGTCGTCTCCGAAGTGGCGTCCTGTTTGTGAGGGCTTCTTCATGTGGCGTTCTCTCCGGTGGTTGACCTGTCAACGGAGTCTAGACCTTAACAACATGACATGTCAACCATTGTGCGCTAGGGTGCAGGGATGGACCATCCCCGCTGGCTGACCGAGGACGAGGAGCGCGCCTGGCGCGGGTACCGGAGGATGCGTGCCCTGCTCGACCTCCAGATCACGCGGGACCTCGCGCGGGACAGCGGGTTCTCCGACGCCGACTACGACGTCTTGTCGAACCTGTCGGAAGTGGAAGGTCGTCGCCTGCGCTTGCATCAACTGTCGGCCCTGATGCTCTGGTCCAAGAGCCGGCTGTCCCATCACGTCACGCGTATGCAGCAGCGCGGCCTCGTCACGCGGGAGGAGTGCCCGTCGGACGCGCGCGGCGCGATCATCGTGCTCACGGACGCCGGCTGGGAGGCGCTCAAGGCGGCCGCCCCGTCACACGTCGGCTCGGTTCGCCGCCATTTCATCGATCTGCTCTCAGACGAACAGATCAATGCGCTCGGCGACGTCGCCGAGACGGTCGTCGGTCACCTCAGCGCGTTCGAAGACGGTGCCGCCAACTCACAGACTGGGTGAGGAGCGCGGCGCGCGTCCTTGGGCCCGAAATCAATCAAGCTAAGGGGTCATGTCCAAGGAACCCAGCCGGCAATCGGCACATTCAGGAGGCGACGACGGCCTCGTCATCGAGACGAGCGGTCTGACCAAGGTCTACCCCGGTGGCCTCAAGGCCGTCGACGGTCTCGATCTGTCGGTTAATGAGGGCGAGATCTTCGGTTTACTCGGCCCGAACGGCGCCGGCAAGACCACGACGGTGGGAATGCTCACGACGCGTGTGATCCCAACCGAGGGCTGGGCGAGGGTGCGCGGCGTCGACGTCGTCGCGCAGCCGACGATCGCCAAACAACTGATCGGAGTCGTGTCCCAGTCGAACACTTTGGATCGCAGCGTCAATGTGTGGGAGAACCTCTATTTCCACGGACGCTACTTCGGGATGAACGCGCGCGAGGCGCATACCCGGGCCGACGATAGCCTCGAGTTGTTTCGTCTCACCGAGCGCGCGCACGCAGACGTCGCAACGCTGTCCGGCGGTATGGCCCAGCGGCTCATGGTCGCGAGAGCGATCATGCACCGGCCGCAGGTGTTGTTCCTCGACGAGCCCACGGCCGGTCTTGATCCCCAGAGTCGTCTCGCCCTGTGGGCCATTCTCGGCGAGCTCAACGACTCGGGTCAGACGATCCTGTTGACGACCCACTACATGGAGGAGGCCGAACAACTGTGCCGGCGCGTGGCGATCATGGACCACGGCAAGTTGCTCGCGCTCGACACAACGGAGGCCCTCAAGCGTTCGATCGGCGCCGATACCGTCGTGACGGTTAGCTCAGACGAGCGGCTCGATGAGCTGGCGCACCACATCGAAGGCATGGAGAAGGTCACTGGTGTCCACGTCGTCGACCAGCAGGTGCGAGTAGCCCTGAGCGGCTCCAACGGGGTTCTGCCGCGCATCATCGGCTACGCCGAGGACGGCGGCTTTCGCGTGACTGATCTGTCGGTGGCCGAACCGACGTTGGAAATGGTCTTTATCACGCTCACCGGAAAGGACCTCAGGGAGTGAGTCCCCGAGCGCGCGCGTTGAGTCAGGTGAGGTCTCCTCGGGCGTCCTCGATAGCGGCCTTCAAAGCTCTGCTGATTCGCGACGTCAGAGTGCTTGGCAAGAGCGTTCCTCTGTTCATCGTGCGCACGATCATGCAGCCGTTGCTGTTCGCCTTCGTGTTCACGTACGTCTTTCCGAAGATCGGTCAAGGGGTCGGTGGAGCCGAGGGCCAGGAGGACTTCTCGAGCCTGCTTGTGCCCGGCGTGGTCGCGATCGCGTGCATCTTCCAGGGGATCCAGGCCGTCGCTCTTCCTCTCGTCACCGAGTTCAGCTACACGCGCGAGATCGAGGACCGCGTCATGGCCCCGCTTCCCGTGTGGAGCGTGGCAGTTGCGAAGATCACCTCCGGAGCGGTGCAGGGCATCCTTGCCGGAGTGGTGGTCTTCCCTCTTGCTACGTTCGTGCCCGCAACCGACGTTGTCCTCGATGTGCACTGGATCGAACTAGCCACGCTTCTTGTTCTGTCGGCACTCGTCGGTTCGTCGCTCGGGCTTGCGATCGGGACGCGCGCCAAGCCACACCAGGTTCCGCTCATCTTCAGCGTCATCGTGCTCCCGGTTACGTTTCTCGGGGCGACCTACTATCCGTGGGCAAGCCTCGATCCGATCCCGTGGCTCAAGTGGGCCGTGCTCGTGAACCCGCTCGTCTACATGAGCGAGGGCTTGCGCACGGCGCTCACCCCGCAGTTCCCGCACATGCCGGAGCCGGTTATCTACGGCGCGCTAATCGGCTTCATCGCACTCTTGAGCTGGCAGGGGATCGAGGGATTCAAGAAGCGCGTGCTCGCGTGACGGCAGCGGTCGCGACCACCAGGTCCTCGAAGGCGACCCCCACCGACTTGAAGATCGTGATGTCATCGACTCCGGCTCGCCCGGCGGTCCTCGCCGAGGCGACGTCCGCCAGCTCGGTGATGTCGGCGGCTTTCAGAAGGCCCGCTTCTATCGGAAGGCGGAGGTCGCCAGACTCGTCGAGCGAAGACTCCTTGAGCTCGACGAAGATCTTAGCGCGCCGCATCGCCGCATCGTCGAGCTCGCGCGCGTCCGGCTTGTACGCCCCCACCGCGTTGACGTGAGTTCCCGGCGAGAGGAGCGAGCCGTCGAACAACGGCGTCGCGCTCGTCGTGCAAGTGCACACCACGTCGGCAGAAGCGACCGCGGTTGGGTCGGCGATGACGCCGCGCAACCCCAGAGCCTTCGCCCTCGAGACGAGCCTTTGCGACGACTCGACACTGCGGGACACGCACAGGACTTGTCCGAGCTGTGGGAGCACCGTCACCATGGCCTCGAGGTGGGCGAGGCCCTGGATCCCTCCGCCGAAGACGACGACGGTGCTCGAGTCGGGGCGCGCCAGGTGCTTCGTTGCGACGCCGGAGACAGCCGCGGTCCTGACCGCCGTGAGCGCGGCCCCGTCGATGAGGCCCTGAACGGCCAGCGATTCCGGCTCGAAGAGCACGTACATGCCGTGGATGAGCGGGAGGCCCCGCCCCGGATTGCCGGGCGCGACGGTGACCAGCTTTACTCCGGCGCCTCGTCCGGCGCCCCATGCCGGCATGACCAGGAGCTCGCCGGAGCCAACGTCGTGGTGGGAGCGCTTGGGCGCGCGGGGCAGTTGTCTGGAGAACATCTCGTCGAGCGCGTCGATGGCCGCGCCCATGGGTAGCGCCGCGCTGAGCTCTTGGGGGCCGAGGTAGAGCGGCGCACTCACGGTTTCATCGCAGGAGGAAACCGGTGCCGAGCGGGTCGTCCGGGTCGAGCACGAAATGGTTGAAGCCGCAGACGTACGCGCTTCCCTCGACCTCGGTGATCACAGCGGGTATTCCCGCCACTTCGGCGTCGCCCGAGACTCGTGCTCGAAAGACCCCGTTGGCGATGCCAGTGTGCATGAGGGTTTGTCCTCGTGGGAGAGCGCCCGACTTGTCGAGCAGGGCGAGACGGGCGGAGGTGCCGCTTCCGCAGGGCGAGCGGTCGACCTCACCGTCGGCGAAGATCGCAACGTTTCTCTGGCCCAAGCCCTCGTCCGAGTCCGTACCTTCGAAGAAGATCACGCCGTAGATGTCCCTCAGCTCTGGCTCTTCGGGATGCACGACATCATGCTCTTTCTCGATGGCCCGCTTGATCTCACGTCCCAGCGCGATGAGGGTCGTCACGTCTTCCGGCTTTACCGAGACGCCCACGTCCGGAGCGTGCACGGACGCGTAGAAGGCGCCTCCGTAGGAGATGTCGAGCCGGACGTCGCCCACGCTGGTCGGCACCGTGACGTCCTCGGCGTAGACGAACGAGGGGACGTTCGTAAAACGCACGGACCGCACTTTGCCTCCCTCCGTCCGCGCCACCGTTGTGAGCCTGCCCGATGGAGCATCAACGACCACAGTCGTCTCGGCCCCAGTGAAGGGCAACACTCCGCTCTCGAGAGCCCAGGTCACGAGCGCGATGGTCCCGTGTCCGCAGGCCGTGCTGTAGCCCGCGTTGTGAAAGAACACGACTCCGAGATCGCCACCCTCGTCGACGGGATCGGTTACGAAGCAGCCGTACATGTCGGCGTGCCCTCGAGGTTCGAAGACCAAAAGTTTGCGAACGTCGTCGAGGTGCTCGGCCGCGTAGCGTCGCTTGTCCAGGATGGTGGCGCCGGGCAACGGCATGACCCCGCCGCTGACTATCCGAAACGGCTCTCCCGCCGTGTGGTAGTCGGTGGTGCTGATTCTGAGCCGCGTCACGCTTGGAGCCTACGGTGCCGTTCCCTCCGTCGCTCAACAAAACTGATGAACACCAAGCGGCTGGGCCTACGCCCTTAACTCACGGCTCTGCCCGGCCCCACATCGCTAGTCAGTGCTGCCAAACGGCTGCTGCGCCCCCCAAACGCGGCACCGACCGCCCGGCGACCCGGCTCGTTCAGTGCTGCCAATCGGCTGCTGGGTGCCCTAAACGCAGCAACGACCGCCGGACATTCGAACAATTTCCGCGACGTGCTTGGATGTACAGCAAGAACTTGGTCGGCTATCGCGACGAAGCACTTAAAACCGGCAACCTTTGCCGGCGCCGAACCGTCTGTAGGGTAGTGCCGGGATTGGCGAAGGGAGTCAGTGGGTGCAGGCCATGAAGGATGAGCCCTCCAGGGGACCAGACTCGAGAGAGGTGGTGTCCTGGGCCGTAGCGGCGTTG
Organism: Actinomycetota bacterium; assembly: GCA_030860505.1. GTDB lineage: Bacteria > Actinomycetota > CADDZG01 > CADDZG01 > WHSQ01 > WHSV01. The sequence continues at coordinate 165 of JALZIB010000141.1, read as the reverse complement.
CTCGCGTGCGCTGCTCTGATCGGCGTCGTCAGCATCGTCGCCGTCATCGTCTGGGCCGTGGGCGATGTCCCCCAGTGGGTCACCCTCGTACTCGGCGGCGGTCTCGCCGTCGGCGCTGCCGCCTTCGCGTGGACCCTCGCTCGGGCGCTGCGCTCGAAGGAGTAG
>JALZIB010000113.1 GCA_030860505.1 Actinomycetota bacterium | reverse complement strand
CGATCCGATGCTTGAAACGGCAACTGGTGAGGGTCGTTTTCACCACGATGAGGAGTGATCGGATGACATCAAGCGAGACCGCGCCGGTGTTGCAACCGGCGGCGGCTTGACATAGGAGCAACGCATGGAGACACGGCGGGACGAGCAACTGTTCAAGCAGAACGAGCACCAGGAGGCATGGAGGCAATACCTCGAGTCCTACCGCCGCGTCATCGACGCGCTCGACGACGAGCTGCGCGCCCACCGGGGTCTGTCGCTCGCCTTCTACGACGTGCTCGTGCAGCTCTACCGGGCCCCCGAGCGCCGGCTAAGGATGAACCTTCTCGCCGGCTCGGTGCTGCTCTCGAAGAGCGGCCTCACCAGGCTGATCGACCGGATGGAGGGCGAGGGACTGGTCGAACGCTGCTCCTGCCCCGGCGACAAGCGGGGTTCCTACGCCGTGCTCACCCCCCGCGGCGAGCAGGTCTTCACCGACGCCGCTCCCGTCCACCTCGAGGGCATCGAGAGGCACTTCACGAGCCACTTGAATTCGACGGAGGCCAAGGCCCTCGTCTCGGCCTTCGAGAAGATCAACGCCGCACAGAGGGCGGCCGTTCCCCAAGCCCGGTCGGCCACACCCCGGTAGACCTATGCCGCCTCTACGGCGGCCTCAATCGCGGCGAAATCCTCGTCGCTCAGCTCGAGGTCGCGCGCCGCGATGTTCTCCTCGAGGTGGGCCACTGACGAGGTCCCGGGGATCGGGAGCATCACGGGACTGCGATGGAGCAGCCAGGCGAGCGCCACCTGGCCCGGGGTCGCGTCGTGCTCCTTCGCGACCTGATCGAGCGGACCACCGGGCCGAGCGAGATCGCCGCGCGCCATCGGATGCCATGGGAGGAACGCGATCGAGGCCTTCTCGCAGGCAACGAGAACATCTTCCGAGTCCCGCTGGGTGATGCTGTAGTTGTTCTGGACGGACGCGATGTCGACGATGCCGCGCGCTTGCTCCAGCAGCTTTGTGTCCACGTTGGAGATGCCGATGAAGCGCACCTTGCCCTCATCCCGTAGATCCTTGAGCGCTCCGATCGACTCCTCATAGGGCACCTTCGGATCGACGATGTGCAGTTGGTAGAGATCGATGGTGTCGATCCTCAGCCGCAAGAGACTCCCCTCACAGGCCCGTTTGAGGTGTTCTGGACTACCGTCGGGACGCCACCGCCCCTGCTCCAATTGAACCGCTCCGCCCTTGGTCGCAACGACGAGTCCGTCCGGATAGGGCGCGAGGGCCTCGCCGATGAGCCGCTCGCTCTCATGCGGGCCGTAGAAATCGGCGGTGTCGATGAAGTCGACTCCGAGCTCGACGGCGCGCTTCAGCAGTCGCTTGCTCTCTTGTCGATCCTCTGGTTCCCCGCTCCCGGCGCCGGTGATGCGCATGGCGCCGAAGCCCAGACGGCCGACGGTCAGCGCCCCGGCGAGGTCAATGGTGTGATGAGCAGCCACGCCGACGAGCTTACGTCACACCTCGAAGAGGTCGGCCAGAAAGTCGGTGATTGCCTCGACGCCCTCGTGCTCCTTGGCGGGGAGCTCGGGCTCCTCGGTACCCTCGAGCGATCGCTCATCGAACAAGGCTCGAACGCCGTCGGTGGCGAAGCGGGTCAACTGCGCGTAGCTGTGCGGATCGTCGAGACCCATGCGCCGGTGGTAGTAGCGCAACGGAAAGTAGACGCACAGATCATCCTTGGCGCGTGTGAGCGCGACATAGAACAGCCTTCGTTCCTCTTCGATCCGCTCTTCGTCGCCGGTGGACATGTCGCTCGGGATCATTCCGTCGGCCGCGTGGATGACGTGAACGACGTCCCACTCGCATCCCTTGGCCGAGTGAATCGTCGAGAGATTGAGGTAGTCCTCGTCGAGCAAGGGGGGGCCTGCGAGATCCCCGGTCGAGTTCGGCGGGTCGAGGGCGAGATCGGCGATGAAGCGTCCGCGCGTGTTGTAGCCCGACGCGATGCGCTCCAGTTGCACGAGGTCGGCGACGCGCACGGCGGAATTGTCGTAGACCCGCACGAACACGGGTTCGCACCATCTCCGCAGTCGCTCGACCTGCACCGCGGGCGGAGCGTCGCCCAGACAGTCCGCACAAGCTTCGGCGAGGGCCTCGAGCTCCGTGCGCCCCGGCTGCGGGATCGGCGGCGGATGCTCGATAAGCCGGCGCACGGGTGAGGCGTCCGGCGTAGCCGACCCGCTGCGGCGGATCTCGAGGTGCTCCATGATTCGACTCGCGGTCGCCGGCCCGACGCCCTCGATCAGCTGCAGGATGCGAAACCACGCCAGCTCGTCGTGCGGGTTCTCGAGGATACGGAGGAGAGCGACGACGTCTTTGACGTGTGCGGCTTCCACGAACTTCAGTCCGCCAAACTTTACGAAGGGGATGTTCCGGCGCGTGAGCTCGATCTCGAGATGGGCGCTGTGATGACCGGTGCGGAATAGCACCGCCTGTTGTTTGAGGTTGGTACCTCGTTCGCGCGCGTCGAGCACCTGTTTGCAGACCTCGTCCGACTGCTGCGCTTCATCTAGACAGGTGACGAGTTGCGGACGCCCACCGCCCGTTCGTTGTGACCACAGCTCCTTCTCGTAGCGGCGCGGCGCGCCGGCTATGACCGCGTTGGAGACATCGAGGATCGGCTGAGTCGAACGATAGTTTTCCTCGAGCTTGACGATCGTCGTGTCGCTGAAGTGCTTAGGGAAGTCGAGGATGTTGCGCACGGTCGCGGAGCGAAACGAATAGATGGACTGCGCATCGTCCCCAACCGCCATGATGTTCGAGTTCTCGGCCCGCAGCGCTCGCAGGATGTCGGCCTGGACACCGTTCGTGTCCTGGTACTCGTCCACAAGCACGTACTCGAACATCGACCCGACCTCGGCGCGCGCCTTGGTGTGGACGAGCAGGGCGTGCCAGTAGAGCAGCAGATCGTCGAAGTCGAGCACCGCCTGTTCGCGCTTGCGCGCGGTGTAGGCGGTGAAGATCGTTGCGATGGCCTCGGCTTCCTCGCTGCACCAGGGAAAGTCCGCGTCGATCACGTCGGGCAACTTGGTGCGCGAGTTGACCACGCGTGAGTAGATCGTGGCGAGTGTTTCCTTCTTGGGGAAGCGCTTGCGGCCTCGCCCGAGCTCGAGTTCGTTTCGCAGCAGGTTCATGAGGTCCGCCGAGTCGGACTGGTCCATCACCGTGAAGTTCGGAGCCAGCCCGAGGGCATGCCCAAAAGTGCGTAGCAAGCGGTTGCCGACGGAGTGGAAGGTCCCGCCCCACACCCGCCCGGTTCTGGTGGCCCCGGTCAGCCGGCCCGCCCGCTCGAGCATCTCTTGAGCGGCGCGCCGGGTGAAGGTCAGCAGCAGAATGCGCTCGGGGGCGACTCCCCCTTCGACCAGATGCGCCACGCGCGCCGCGAGCGTCTTGGTCTTGCCGGTGCCGGCTCCCGCGATCACGAGCAACGGCCCCTCGCCGTGCTCGACCGCAGCGCGCTGCTGCGGATTCAGGCCGGCGAGATAAGAAGGAGCGGTGTCGAGCGCAGAATCGAACATGCGTTCGAGCATAAGGGGCGACTCGCCGTCGCGCTCGGAAATCCGCCCCATCGAAAACCGGGTGCGGATCTCAGCACTCAATTAGGGGCCCATTAGTGATGGCGGGTGGTGATGCCGGGTGCGCTCTGCTGCTTCACGCCCGGTGGGCGGGAGCGATCCTGTCGTAGCTGATGCCTCAGAGGTCTAGTTGTTCGAGGGCCAGCAGGTAGCCCTCGGCGTAGCTCGGGAACTGCGCGACCGTGTCGAGCAACACGTCGATCGGCACCTGCGCCCGCACGGCGAGAACGGCCTCGTGAATCCACTCGGATGCGAGGGGCGCAACGGCCCACGCCCCAATGAGAGTCTTCGAGCTGCGATCGGCGACGAGTCCCAGATGACCGCGCGGCGCCTTCTCGAAGGTCACCGGACGTGCGATCGACGCGGCGAGATCGACGGTAGCGGTCGCGACCTGTATGTCCTCGGCGCGCGCCTGCTCCGCCGTCAACCCGACCGCGGCAACCTCGGGATCGCAGAACACCACCCGAGGGATCGCCCGGTAGTCGGCGACCCTGGTCTTGCCGAGGATATTGTCGCAGGCGACGCGCGCCTGATACTTGGCGACGTGAGTGAACTGCGACACGCCAGTCACGTCGCCGATTGCCCATAGACCGGCTCCGGCCCGGCAGTGCTCGTCGACCTCGATCCCGCGTTCGCCCGGAGCCACTCCAATCGACTCGAGTCCCAGATCGGCCACCCGAGCGCGTCTGCCGGTGGCGGCGATGACCACCTCGCCGCGCAACTCCTCGCCGCCCTCTAGCTCGACGATGCAATCGTTGCCGTCCCTGCGGGCGCGCACGGCCCTGGCTCCGGCTCGCACTTCGATTCCGGCCTCCGTGGCGTAGCCGGCGAGGAGCTCGGAAACCTCGGCCGTCTCGCGATTGAGTAACCTCTCCGAGCTCTGCACCAGCGTCACCTCTGCCCCGAAACGCCCAAGGAACTGGCCGAGCTCGAGGCCAACCGGACCGCCTCCGACGACCACCGCGCTCCGGGGAACGGTCTTCAGGCCGGTCGCCTCGCGGTTGGTCCACACGTCGATCTGGTCGATTCCTTCGATCGGAGGAACCACAGGGTCCGAGCCGGTCGCTAGGATGATGTCGTCGGCCTCGATGCGGTCGTCACCGACCTCAACCACACCTCTGCCGGCAAGTCGCCCCGCTCCCTTGAAGACCGTCGCGCCCTGCTTCTCGTAGCCGGACACCGGGCCGGAGTCGTCGAGATGACGGACCATGTCGTCGCGGTACGCGGCGGTCTCGCTCCAGGACAGGGCCGGCTCGCTCACGCCGGCGGCGCGCGCGGCCTCGCTCTGAGCCTCGGGCGGACGAAGCAGGACCTTCGAGGGGATGCACGCCCAGTAGGCGCACTCCCCGCCGATGAGCTCGCGCTCGACCACCGCGACGCTCTTTCCGGCTTGCAGGAGCCGAGTTGCTGCGACCTCGCCTCCGGGGCCCATCCCTACAACGACGGCGTCAACGCGCATGGGCTCTCCTAAGCTCGGTCGCAACTGGACGGAGTGATTCTCCCTTATGCAGCCTCTATCGCGTGAGGTGGGGCGATTCCCAATGCGACGGCGAGCAACTCGCCCACGTCATCGACGAGATGAAAGGTCATTTCGTCTCGCACAGACTCGGGGACATCGTCGAGGTCGCCACCGTTGCGCTTCGGAAGCAGCACCTCGCGGAGACCCGAACGGTGCGCCGCCAGCACCTTCTGCTTGACTCCGCCGATGGGCAGCACCTTGCCCTGCAGCGTGACCTCGCCGGTCATGCCGAGCAGCGACTTGACCCGGCGCTCGGTCAGAAGGCTCACCAGCGCGGTGATCATCGTGACGCCGGCGGAGGGTCCGTCCTTGGGCACGGCCCCCGCGGGCACGTGAATGTGCACCCGGTCGGTGTTGAGGCGCTCATCGACTCCGAGCTCACGCGCGTGACTGCGGACGTAGCTGAGTGCGATCTGCGCCGACTCCTTCATGACGTCGCCGAGCTGTCCGGTAAGCGTAAGGCCGGGCTCGCCGTCCATCCTGGTCGCCTCGATGAACAAGACGTCGCCGCCGGTGCCGGTCACCGCCAGCCCCGTGGCGACCCCGGGCACACTGGTGCGATCGGCCGCCTCGAAAAAGAACTTCTGACGTCCGAGATAGTCGCGCACCTCGTCGTCGCCGACGGCAACGGGGGCCTCGATTTCTCCTGCGGTGAGCTTGGTCGCCGCCTTGCGCAGCAGCTTCCCGAGCTCGCGCTCAAGGTTGCGAACCCCCGCCTCGCGCGTGTAGTCGCTAACGACCCGGCCCAGAGCAGCGTCGTCCACTGTCACCTCGGCGGGACGCAGACCATTGCGCTCGAGTTGACGCGCCAGCAGGTGGTCGCGTGCAATTGCGATCTTCTCGGCCTCGGTGTAACCGTCGAGGCGAATGACCTCCATGCGGTCGAGCAGGGGGCCGGGAATCGTCTCGACGACGTTGGCGGTGGTGATGAACAGCACTTCGGAGAGGTCGAGGTCGACGTCGAGATAGTGATCGCGGAAGGTGTGGTTCTGTGCGGGGTCGAGCACTTCGAGCAGCGCGGAGGCGGGGTCGCCCCGCCAGTCTGCTCCGACCTTGTCGATCTCGTCGAGCATGAACACGGGGTTCTTGGTGCCCGCTTCCTTCAACGCTCGCACGATGCGGCCCGGGAGCGCACCGACGTAAGTGCGCCGGTGTCCCCGAATCTCGGCTTCGTCGCGCACACCTCCGAGGGACACGCGCACGAACTTCCGTCCCAGCGCTCGGGCCACAGACTCGCCGAGTGATGTCTTACCGACTCCGGGAGGACCCACCAAAGTGAGAATCGCTCCGGAACCCTTGCCTCCCGCCTCGCCTAATCCCCGCTCGGCCCGTAGCTTGCGCACCGCGAGGTACTCGACGATGCGGTCCTTGACGTCCGCGAGTCCCGTGTGATCGGCGTCAAGCACCCTGCGGGCATCACCGATGTCGAGGTTGTCGTCGCTGCGAACATCCCACGGAAGGTCGGTCATCCAGTCGAGATAGGTACGTATCCAGCCGTACTCGGGACTCTGCTCGCTGGAGCGCTCGAGGCGGCCCAACTCGCGCTCGGCCTCCTTGCGCGGGCCCTCGGGCATCGCCGACTCTTCGATCTTGGTGCGGTACTCGGCGACGATGTCGCCGTCTTCGCCCTCGCCGAGCTCCTTGCGAATCGCCGCCAGTTGCTGGCGCAGGATGAACTCGCGCTGGGTCTGCTCCATGCCCTCGGAAACGTCGGTTCGGATCTTGTCGCGCAGCGTCAGCTCGGCGAGTGTCTCTTTGGCCCACGCAAGCACCTTCTCGAGCCGTTGCTCGACGTCGATGGTCTCGAGCAGCTCAATCTTTTGTTCGAAGGAGAGGTCCGGCGAGTACCCCGCGGTGTCGGCCATCTGTCCCGGGTCCGAGATCCCACGCAGGAGTTCCTGAACCTGGCGAGCGTTGCGCAACTCGAGGATGTTGTCGACGGTCGCCCGGTACTCACGCGCGAGCTCCATGGCGCGAGTGCTGGGGGGCCCATCTTCGTCCGCCCCATCGACCTCGACCCACACTGCGTCGCCGGTTCCCGAGACACCGGTTCCGATGGCGCCGCGGCGTAACCCGCGCACGACCAGCGCCTCGACACCGCCGACCAGTTGGCCTGAGTTCTCGATCACGGCTATGGTCCCCACGCGCGCGTAGCGGCCCTCGAACCTCGGGACCAAGAGAAGGTGATTGTTCGTCTTCTCGGCTGCGTCGACGGCGGCGCGCGCCTCGTCGCTCTCGACCGCAACCGTCACGACCATGCCGGGCAGGATGACGCCGGAGTTCAGCGGCAGCAGCGGCAGCACTTCGGTGTGGATGGACGCCATGGTTGCTCCCCTTTGTGCGCAGGTCAATTACACGATTACACAGGGTGAAACTCGCTACCCCCCCGCCCTATTCCCGGCCCCGCCCCCGTCCGGGCCGCTCACTCGGAATGGAACCCAGGAAGGAACCCCCGACGACCGCTGCGGAAATACCCCCCGATGCGGTGGGTTAATTCCGCAGAGTTCGGCGCCGGCCCCGTTCGCGGCCCCGGCCCCCGCGGTCCCCGGCCTCCGGCCCTCGCAGTCCAGCCCCGCAGCCCTCCCGGCCCCGCGCCCTCGGCCACGGAGTGTGGCTACCATGCAGCGGTGGCCATCCTCTTCGGACTCGCCGCCGCCCTGACCTACGGGGCAGCGGACTTCTTCGGCGGACTCTCGACCAAGCGGTCGAACGAGTTCTCCGTCGTCGTGTGCTCGCAGGTGATCGGCTCGGGCTTGCTGGTCGTCGCCGTGCCCTTCTTTCTGAACGCGCCCTTCACGCTCGAGGCGCTCGGCTGGGGCATGGGCGCAGGCGCAGGCGGCGGCCTCGGCGTTCTCCTCCTCTATCGCGGCCTGGCCCGTGGCCGCATGAGCGTCGTGGCTCCCACTACCGGAGTGGTGGCGGCCGGCGTCCCCGTGCTGGTCGGCCTGGCGCTCGGCGAACGTCCCGGGACACAGCCGCTGCTCGGAGTCGTGGTCGCCCTCATCGCGGTCGCGCTCGTGTCGATGACCCCGGACGACGACGCCTCGCGGAGCTACTCGGGTTTGCGGGAAGCAATCGGTGCCGGGGTCGGCTTCGGCGTCTTCTTCATCCTTCTGAGCTTCGCCGGAGAAGACTCGGGACTGTGGCCCTTGATCGGGGCGCGCATCGCGTCCCTCGGCAGCGTGCTGGTGCTCGCGCTCGTCACACGGCGCTCCCTGCGGCCGCAGGCCGGATCCTGGAACCTCATAGCGGCGGCCGGGATCCTCGACGTCGCGGCGAACCTCTTCTACCTACTCGCCACCCGGGCCGGCCTGCTCTCGCTCGTGGCTGTTCTCACGTCGATGTATCCGGGAGTGACGGTGTTGCTCGCCCGGATAGTGCTGCACGAGCGCGTCCGGCGGGTGCAACTCGTCGGTCTGGTCTGCACCGCGCTGGGGGTGGGGCTCATCGCGGCCGGCTAGAGATAAGCCCGAGGACGCGAGCTCGAGCTAGTACTGCGAGCGCCCCACCGGGAAGCTGCCGTTGGCGAGCAACCCGCCCATCGTTTCCGCGTCGACGGGGGCCGAGAAGAAGAAGCCCTGACCTCGCTCACAGCGCAGGAGCTGAAGGGCGTCGATCTGCTCCGGCAACTCGATACCCTCGGCGACGACCTCGAGCCCGAGCGACTCTCCGAGCTTGATGATCGCCTGGGCGATGGCCGCCTCCTCAGCGCCGTTGCCGACCCCGTCGATGAAGCTCTTGTCGATCTTGAGGATGTCGATGGGAAAGCGCTTCAGGTAGCCAAGCGACGAATAGCCCGTACCGAAATCGTCGATCGCCACCTTGACTCCGAAGTCCTTGAGACGATGGAGCTTCTCAATGACGGCATCGGTGTCGTGGACCAGCACACTTTCGGTGATCTCGAGTGTGAGGATGGAGGGATCAAGACCCGAGTCCCACAGCGCGTTGGCGACGTCCTCGACCAGACCAGGCTGCTGGAACTGCGTCGTCGAGACATTGACGCTCAAACTGATGCTGGGATTGCTCAGGGGCCACTTTGTTGCCTGGCGACATGCCTCCCGCAGCACCCAGCGACCCAGGGGGGTGATGAGCCCCGTCTGCTCGGCCACCGAGATGAAATCGAGGGGCGGAAGCAGGCCACGCTCCGGATGGTTCCAGCGAACGAGCGCTTCCATCCCCAGAAGCGCTCCCCCGTTCAGGCTCACGATTGGCTGGTAGTGCAGGACGAACTCGTCCTTCTCGACCGCTCGCCTGAGGTCGGCCTTGATCTCGAGTCGGCGAAGCGCCGCTGTGTGCATACTCGGCTCGAAGAGCTGATAGCGAGCCTTGCCCTTTCCTTTGGCGACGTACATGGCGACGTCCGCGTTTCGAAGCAGCTCGTCCGTTCTCGTCCCCTGGGCCTCGGCGAACTCGATCCCTACGCTCGCGTGGATCATGACCTCTCGGCCCCCGATCGAGAACGGCTCCCCGAGAGCGTCGACAATGCGATAGGCAACGCTGGTGGCATTGGACAGCGATGTGTCCTCGACCAGGATCGCGAACTCGTCCCCCCCGAATCTGGCGAAGGTGTCGCCCGGCCGCAAACACTCTCGGAGGCGTCCCGCAACCGCCACGAGTACCTCGTCCCCCCCGTTGTGGCCGAGACTGTCGTTGATCGTCTTGAAATCGTCGAGGTCGACGAACAGGACCGCAACCCGCATGCCGTCCCTCTCGCCGCGCGCCAGAGCGTGCTCGACGCGGTCGACGAACAGCGCCCGATTTGCGAGTCCCGTGAGGGGGTCATGGAACGCCTGGTGCTTCAACTGCTCCTCGAGCACCTTGCGGTCTGTGATGTCGGAGAGAATGCCGCTCCAGTACAGCGACGCGCCGGACCCGTTCTTGATCACGGAGGCATCGTCACTGACCCAAATGGTGCGGCCGTCCCTAGTGACCATGCGGTACTGGGCCGCTTCAGACTTGGTACCGGCGCTCACCAACATCGCCTCTTCGTCGGCGAGAACCTGATCTCTGTCGTCCGGGTGGATGCGCTCCCACCACAGCTTGGGATCCGCGAGCCATTCCTCCGGGGTGTAGCCCAGGAGCCCTTCGATCTGAGGGCTCACGTAGAGCCAGCGTCCATGCTGGCCGGTTTCGGCCTTGTAGACGACGACGGGGACGTGGCGAACGAGGAACCCGAGGTTCTCCCCTTGTTCCCACAGAGCCTCTTGCGATTCCCTCAGCGCGCGAGCGGCGAGCCCGCGCCCCCTCAAGCGCTTCTTTACGACCGAGACCGCGCGCGCGACGCCGAGACGCGCGGGGGGCGCTGCCACGACTATCGCCTTATGCTCGGCGTGCTGGCTCACCTAGAAACCATCGGCACGATGCCCGTTCGCATTAGCAATCGGTGAGGGGATGGCGAAACAATCCGTCTAGTCATCGAGCGGCCCAAGCCAGACCATGGCTTCGTAACCGGGCACTTCTCGCCGAACCCGGTCGGAGACCTTCCTGGGGCGAGGTCCCATCCGCCACGGGCCTGATGATGATCCAGGTGCCCGGGCCCACCAATTTCGGCACGGACTCATACGAACAGCAGGTCGCCCTGGGAAGTCGCCACGGGAGTGCGAAGCGCGGTCCAGTCGGCGAGCGTTGTGGGTCGAAATCGCTACCCTCTTCCCTGGGTTCGTGCCGTGAGGTTCTCAGTCGTGCGCCGGCTCTGACTGTTCCTCAGATGTCTCCGGCTCGTCGGGTTCGGCCTCGTCGTCTCGCCGGGTCAGCGCGCTGATCAACATCACGGTGCCCGCGAGCACGAGTGGAATGGGCCACAACCACTCGCCTTTGAGGTCGCCGAAACTCAGGTTGGCGGACAGAAACAGCGCCCCTGCGGCCGTGAACATCAGTCCGAACACCAGGGATAGTGGATCAATGTCATGTCGTCGCACCTAGGGCCTCTCCCTCTCGCGTTTCCTTGGCTTCTCGGCCTCGTCGGGGGCGGGATCCTGGAACGTGGGCGGCTCTGAGGTACGCACCACGTTCACTTGGCCGAACCCGCCGTGGACTTCGAGTGACAGTCGGGCGTCCGAGTCCGGCTCGCCGTTTGCCTCAACGACCGTCACTCCCTCGCCGGCCCGCTCCGAGCCGAACAAGACGACCTCGCCGGCCCCCAGCGCCACGTTCGTTTCGACGTAGACGTCGTCCGGCACGAGCACGGTGACTTGACCGAACGTCAGAGCGACATCGATCTCCGCGGTGGTTCCGGGCTCGAACTTGAAGCCGTCCAGGTCGATCGTGGCGTCACCCGCAAGCAGCTCAAAGCCGTCGTCGATATCGGCCTGATTCTCGGGAGAGGAATAGATACGCCCGACATCTCCTTGCCACGACAACCCGCCGAGGTCGATGATGCTGAAGAAAGCTACGAAGGGCAGGAGCAGCAGCCCGACCGCTATCAGCCAGCGAGCTCTCCCCCACCAGGCACCGATCAGGAGGCCGGCGCCCACCGCGAGGAGGGCAAGCGCCCCGAGTTGGGCCCCCGCCAGGTTGGTAAAGCCGAGGTTGTTGAGGAGAGCGGCCGAGCCGGTCACCAGCAGAGCGACCGCCAGCGTCAGCAACCCCAGGCGGGATCGCTCCGGCGAACTGCTTCCTTCTGCGGAGGGCTCATAGCGGGGGGGAGGCGCGGGGTAGCTCGGTGGTGGTGGGGAGTAGCCGGGCGCGGGGTAGCTCGGTGGTGGCGGGGAGAAGCTGTGCGCGGGGTAGCCCTGAGCTCCGCCGGCGGCAGTGGGTGGGCTCGGCCGGGGCTCGTAGTGGGGGGGTGGCGGTGGGGCAGGGCCGCCGCCGTGGGCGCGCCTCGGCTCCCGTAACAGGAAGATGCCGAGTCCAACGAAGACCAGCGCGAAGAAGAGGTGCTCGATCGGCCCGAAGAAACGCGCCGAATCGCCGACGCCACTCGCGAAGATCACAGCCGCAATCACCAGCAGCCCGATGCCGAGCCACTTGGCGAGATCGGACTGAGCCGCTCCGCCGCCGTGCTCGCCCACCCCACGTGCCGGGATGAAAATCCATCCCAGCACGTAGAGGAGCACTCCGCCGCCGCCGACCAGGGCGAGCCCCACGAGGGCGAGGCGCACGAGCAGCGGGTCGACGCCGAAGTAGTCGGCGATCCCACCACCCACTCCACCGATGACCTTGTCGTGCGAACGCCGGGTCAAGCGCGGGGCGGGGCGGTAATCCCGATAAACGGGCGGCGGTGCGTAAGGGCCACCGGGTGGAGGAGGTCCGGCCTGAGATCCGCCGTCGGTCGCGGGCCCTTCGGTGGTCGACCGATCCTCCCCCTGTGGCCGCCCGGCATCTTCGGCCGGGCTCGGCTGCGGGGTGTCGTCGTGCTCTGTCATGACTGCATCATCCAGGCTCCGGGAGCCCGAAACCATCGGGAATCACCCTAGTAAAACCCTGAGACGACCAGCCGGACATCGGGGAGGTCCCGGTAGGCGAGACCGGGGTGCTGTGCGAACATCGTCATCAGGGCCGAAGGTTAGGGCCCGGCCACCTCCCGAAGGAGCATAGAAATCGCTCGAGCAGCAGGCGATCCGGCGCTGCCGGCGCAGCCCGGCCCCCAACCCTCGCTGAGGCAACGCGTCTCGAGGCTGGCGTTCCGGCGCAGCGCGGGCAACCGCATCTTCACCGGCACGGCCGGCGGCATCGCGGAGATCACGGGCATCGACCCCACGGTCGTCCGCATGGCCTTCGTCGTACTGTCGCTTGGATCCGGACTTGGTCTCGCGCTCTACCTCTTTGCCTGGGCGAGTTCCGGCGAGGCCACAGGCGAGCCCCAGGACGCCGTCGTCGATGTCACCTCCGATCCCCTGCGCCAGGCGACCGCCGTGGGTTCGATCAACTTCGGAATGCTGCTGGTGGTGCGCGCGACCGGACTCTGGCCCGGAGACTCCCTGGTGTGGCCTCTCGCGTTGGGAGCTTTCGGAGCCACTGTGATCTGGGTCCGCAACGATGCAACCGAGAACCCCTTGTCGGGCCGCGCCCCCGCCAATCCGCTCGAGGCTATCTTCGCCGGCAAGGGAGCGCTCCGCCGCACGGTCGCCGGTGGGTTGTTCGTCCTCGCCGGTATGGGGGCCCTGCTGTCGGCCAACGTCCCGCTGTCGCGCGCCGGGCTGGTGGTGCTTCCCGTCCTGGTGACGGTTGTCGGGGTCACGCTTATCTTCGGCCCCTGGTTGTGGCGGCTCGCGCAGCAACTCTCCGAGGAGCGACGAGAGCGCATCCGTTCGGAGGAACGATCGGAGATGGCGGCGCATCTGCACGACTCGGTCTTACAGACACTTGCACTCATCCAGCGCACCGATAACCCTCAGAAGATGTCGAGCCTCGCGCGCGTCCAGGAGCGAGAGTTGCGCTCATGGCTGTTCGGCCGAGGAGGCGACGTGGCGACCGATCTCCTCAGCACAGCTATCGATGCCATGGCGAGCCGGGTCGAGAGCCACCATCACGTTCCCGTCGAAACGGTCGTGGTCGGAGACCGGACGATGGACGAGCGCCTCATGGCCATGGTTCACGCCTGCGTAGAAGCTACGGTCAACGCCGCCAAGCACTCGGGCGCAAGTTCGGTGTCGGTCTACGTCGAGGTGGAAGAGGAAGCCATCACGGCGTTCGTACGAGACTCGGGCAAAGGCTTCGACCCTCGTGAGGTTCCTGCAGACAGGGGGGGCATCGCAGAGTCCATCCGCGCCCGTATGAGCCGCAACGGGGGGCGGGCCGAAATCATCAGCGCCCCCGGTGAGGGCACCGAGGTCCGCTTGAGTCTGCCGAGGGCGATGTGAAAAAGTCCACGATCAGCCTCTTTCTCGTCGACGATCACCACTTCTTTCTCTCGGGTGTGCGATCGGAACTTGGTCATCAGTTCGCCATCGTGGGCGACGCCGGAGATGTCGCGAGCGCGGTTACGGGCATCCTCGAGACCGAGCCCGACGTCATCCTGCTCGACGTCCACCTGCCGGGGGGAGGTGGCCTGAGCGTCATCGAAGGCGTGCGCAAGGTCAAACCCGACGCCAGTTTCCTGGCCCTGTCGGTCTCGGATGCCGCCGAGGACGTCATCGCGATCATCCGCTCTGGCGCGCGGGGTTATGTGACGAAGTCCATCTCGCCGGCCGAGCTGGCGGCCGCCGTCCGGCGCGTACACGAGGGTGACGCCGTGTTCTCACCACGCCTGGCCGGCTTCGTGCTCGACGCCTTCGCGGGTTCCGTGCAGGCCCAGATCGATCCCCAGCTCGACCAGCTCACCCAGCGAGAGCGCGAGGTCATGCGCTACATCGCGCGCGGTTACTCCTACAAGGAGGTGGCGCGCGAGCTGCACATCTCGACCAAGACCGTGGAGAGTCATGTCTCCGCAGTCCTGCGCAAGCTGCAGCTCTCGAGCCGGCACGAGCTAACCCGGTGGGCGACGGACCGGCGCCTGGTGTAACCGCCCCTCCGACAGGTTGCGGCGTTTGGGGCGCAGCCGTTTGGCATCAACGACCGGCCGGGCCACGAGCTGCGGTGCAGTCACGCGAAAGCGGGGGGCCCGAAGGCCCCCCGCTTGCGTTGGCTCAGTGCAAGGCTAGTTCTCGCACTTCTTCTTAGCGTTCTTGCCGGGGCCGCCTTTGCAGACGTCGGTCCCTCCACCGCCGTTCAGGAAGTCGTTGCCTTCTCCCCCGAGGAGGCGGTCGTTGCCGGACTCGCCCTTCAAGAAGTCGTGGCCGACGCCGCCTCGAATGACGTCCCTTCCCCCACCGCCCAGGATGAAGTCGTGACCGGCGCCACCCAGAAGGATGTCGTTGCCGCCTCGTCCGTCGATCTCGTCGGATCCGCCGAATCCACAGATCACATCGTCGCCGGGTGTGCCCTTGAGCACATCGTGGCCCGCGGTGCCGAAGATCGTGCAGCCCTTGGAGTCATCGAACAGCCCGAACTGGGTCTGCGGGTTCATGGCTCCCTCGGGGAAGTCGATGGCCTTGCTCAGCGGACCGTAGTCCACGTCGTAGATCTCGAGGCCTCGGCCGATGTCATTGGCGAAGAAATGGCCGTTGTACCAGTAGGTCGCCCACACGTTGGCACGCGGGTCGCCTGCGTCGTAGAAGGCGATCTCCTTGGCGTTGGTTGGGTTCGTGAAGTCCACGACCGAGGTGCCGCCGTCGTACCAGGAGGACCCGAACAGATACCTGTTGTTGGTCGTCGGGATCACGTTGAGGATGTGAGCGGTGCAGTTGCCCGCCTGCGGACGCGGGATCTTGTAGCTGCCCACGGGCCTCAGGGACTTGAACTCGTGGAACCAGAAGCGTCCTTGCTCGTCGTCGGTCCAGCGACAACGGTTTCCGCCACCGCCGCCGGCCTCGTCACCGAAGATGACCATCTTGCCGTCCCACGTGAAGGCGGCCGAGTGATAGAGGTCGATGGTGGTCCGGTTGTCGTTGCGCCAGCGGTTGGTGAAGGAGGGGTTCATGGGATCGGTGACGTCCCACAACTGGCCCTCTTCGAAGCACGCTCCCGCGGCCCAGTCGCCGCCTTCGTTGAAGGCCTTGCCCTGATTGACGCCGAGCGCGAAGGCGATGTCGTGACAGCCGACGAAGGGACCGTTACCGGGGTCGAAGGGCTTGGTGAAGAAGTCAAGGGCTCGCTCGACCACCTGGATGTTGGTGTCGCTGGCAGGGTCGGTGAGGTCGACTCTCACGATCGAGATCTTCTTGTGAGGCTTGGTGCACTCGGTCCCGTAGGAGGTGGGCGTGGTGGTGATGCCACCCGCCGACAACGGGTACGAGGAGATGTAGAGGTAGGCGATGTTCTCGTCGTCGCTCTTGAAGTTCTGGTCACCCGGTAGCAACGAGTGGGTGTGCGATCCGCAGTCTGTTGCAACCGAGTTGATGTGCACAGGCGCAGCGGGGTCGGTGATGTCGAAGATGCGAATGCCCTCGAACGCGTTCGGGTGGGTCTGATAGTTGGTGTTGAGGCTGGCGCACTCCTCGCTCGTCTGCGGAGTGTCGATGGACTGGAAGAGATACCAGTTTCCGTTGTCGCCCTGCATCACCGAGAGGTCACTCTGCGGTCCATTGCACTTGAAGCTTTCGACCACCACGGGGGTGGCCGCGTTCGTCGTGTCGATGATGCGGAACCCGTCGTAGGTCGCGGTGAGCGTGTACTCCGTGCCCCCGTCGGTGTAGAAGGCCATGTCCGACTGCGTGGCAGTTGTGTCCGCGGGCGTCCTCGACAACTGCGTGATGTTGTCACTACTTTCGTCCGGCGGTACCTGGCTCGCCGCCGGCAAGCCCTGAATCCCAAGTGCCGCAATACAGGCGGCAACGATCAACCAGCGCGCTCTCTTGCGCATGAACCCCCCTATCGAAAACCATCCTTCCCGACTCCCCCATGACCGGGTGGAGTGGCTTCCGGCGGCCCGGTAGCCCCGTTGCTCACCATCTGCCCAGGGGATTCTTATCCGGCTTTGGGGAACTAGTCCAGCCCTGGGAGCAAATTCCTCTCGTTGAGGCCGGAAATTTCCGCATTGCGGGGTTTCGGCCTGGTTTGAGTCGGCGCAGCTTCTGCGGTTAACATGAGATAGTCGACCGTGGTTAGGAGTCACCAGTAGTCGTGGGAGCCGCGGAACCATCTGGGCTCGAGGGGGACAACCCGAAGATGTCGCGTCTTAACAACAGACTGTGCGTCCTGGCGGCGGCCCTAGCCGTGGCGACCACCATTCTGGCGCAGGCGCAGGCGCCGGCCCGGGAGCGCTGCTCGGCTCTCATCACGACCGTTCACCTCACCGGCTACCACCCCAAGGGTCCGTTCTTCGTTGCCACCGAGGCGGAGGGGGGCACCTTCAAGGTGGAGCGAGGCGGCGACAACTGCCTCGATGGAGAGTGGACAGACGTCTACTTCTCGCTGCGAGCAGTGACCACGAGCGGAGGCGACCTCTCACCAGAGTCGGGAAGAGTGAGGCTCTATGCACCCACCGACGGGACTGAACCGGGAGGAAACGAGAGGGAGGTCGACATCGATGTGGTTGGCGACATCGACGGCGTGGAAAAGGCCATCGTTCGTCTGGATCGGGACGAGCACAGCGGCCAGGACGATCCCGTGTACTACAACCGCGCGGCCCCCTTCTACGTGGTCGACTCCGAGGCCCCGGCCTCGGTCGTGATGG
>JALZIB010000109.1 GCA_030860505.1 Actinomycetota bacterium | reverse complement strand
CGCGGCCTGGTGAGCGTCTTGCCCCCGATGTCGCCCTCGACCGCCATGACGTGGCGCCACTTGTCCCACTCCGAGTTGCGGATCATGATTCCGACCGGAGTTCCGAGCGTCTCTCCCCCGCGTATTCCGGAGACGATCTCGAGCTCGTCCTTCTCGAACTTCATGCGGGGACCGCGCCCGTAGCCCGCGCGCCGGCGCGTCAGTTCGTCGGCGATGTCCTTGACCGCTACGGGTAAATGCGCGGGCAGGCCCTCGAGGATCGCGACGAGCCCTGGTCCGTGCGATTCTCCTGCCGTGAGATAGCGAAGCCGGCCCATGGCTCCATCTTCGCATCCCCGCCGGAGCCGCCGCTCGGCGTCCCTCGCTGCGTTCGGGCCGTAACAGAACATTCCTCGGCTATGCGCTAGTTCGGCCAGGCGACCGGTTCCTCCTGCCGACTTCGGGCAGCCCCTCTATCTCAGCGACGACGTGGTCGGCACAGGTGCGCGCGTGCAGCCGGAGATCATCCCAGCCTTCTTCTTCGTCACCCAGGTAGATCGCGCGCGCCCTTGAGAGGACCGGTCGGTGTTGCGCCGGCAGGCGCGCCAGCACCCAGTCGGCGGCGGTGTCCTTTGAGTGGACAGCATCGGTCACAATGCTGCACCAGATCCGCGCCAGCGTCAGAACGACGTTAGTCGTGTCCGACTCGATCTCTTGAAGGAGTCCGTCGATTCCGTGGACCAGAGCGTCCACAAAGTGGCGTCGAGGAACCGGATCGAAGATCCTTCTCGGCGGGGGGCCGAGAAGAGGTGTGTCGCCCAGCAGCACCATCCTGACAAGCGGCGCAAGATCCGGGTTCGTCGACGGCCACGGCTCGACCTCTCCACGCTCGAACTCACTTCGCCACCAGTCGCCGTACTGGAAGTCCATCCGGGGCGGGTAGCGCCAGGGGCGAATCTCGCTCTCGACGACAATCGTCAGCTCTAGATGTCGCGGCCGGCCCGATAGCGCGAGCAGCCGGGGTACGAGTCCTTGCTTCTCAGCGCGTGTCGCGCGCCTCCTCGTGACCACCATCATGTCGAGGTCGCTGCGAGGTCGCAACTCACCGAGTACGGTCGAGCCATGGAGGTACGCGCCGACGACACTTTCGCCGAGTACAGCGCGCACGATTGTTAGAAGCAGCTCGATCTGGTCCTCTGCGATGAGATGGCGAAGCCGGCCCATGGTCAGATCTTCGCAGCACTCACACACCCCGGCTCACTTAGGACCGAAAGCCACCGCCCTCGCCTTCGGCCTCTTAGCATGGAAGCTGTGAGCAACGTCGTCGACAGACTCAAGAGCTCGGCCCCCGTGGCGCTGCGCGACACGAGCGCGCTCTCCGCCTACCTCTACGGGTCACGGGCAACGGGCAGAACTCATGCGGAAAGCGATGTCGACGTGGCCGTCTGGCTCGCCGGAGGACTTTCGCGCGACCGCACGGACACGGTCCTCGATCTCACCGCCCGACTCGCGGACGTATCCGGCCTGGGAAACATCGAGGTCTCGGTGCTCAACTGGGCCCCTCTGCGGATCACGGGTCGCGTCCTCAGCGAGGGAATCCTGCTCTTTTCCCGAGATGATCCCGCGCGGATCGTCTGGGAGAGCCGCATGTTGCGTGAGTTCTGGGACTTCAGGATCCGAGCGGACGAGGTCGACCGCCAAGCCCTTAGAGAATGGCCGAAGGAAAGCGCTGAATTGAACAAGGGCCCGGGTTGCCCCGAGCCCCTGCTTGTGTCTGGTGGTTCTTACTTGCGGATTACTCGTTGGCCTTCGCAGAGACCGAAGGGCTCGTCGCCGTAGAGGAAGGTTCCGCACTCCTCGTCCAGGGAAGTGAGCTCGAAGTTCTCCCTGAACTGCTGCCCCACCTTCAGCTCGTGCCGCCTCTTCTTGTTGGTGGCGCGGTTCTTGGTCTCGACCAGCGCCATGCTCTCGCCGTCCTCCTCGTAGACCATCAGCAGCCTCACCGATAGCCCGGTCAGGGGTTCATCATCGTCGTCCGAGTCGTCGTCCGAGTCGTCATCGTCGTCGACGTCGTCGTCATCGGAAGGCGGCGTCGTCGGCACGGTGGGTGCGATCGGCGCTGTCGGAGTGGTCGGGGTTGTCGGAGTGGTTGGGGTTGTCGGAGTGGTCGAGCCGGTGTCGGTGGTCGTGTCCGTGGTGCCTTGATCGGTGGTCACTTCGGTCGTCGTGGTTGTGGCTTCGCCACCACCGTCGCCGCCGATCAAGTCGACGACAGGCTCGAACGGATCCTTGCCGCCGAAGACCTCAGAGGTCTCGATCGCGCCCTTGCCCTTCTTGGTGGGAGCGGGAGTCTTCTCTTCCTCTTCGTCGGGCGCCGGCTCGGTGATGGGCGCGGCTGCGGGTGCCGTATCGTCGACCGGCTCGGTGCCGTCACCCTTCAAGAAGAGGAAGTACACCACCGCCAGGAGCACCACGACCAGTGCACCGATGATGATGAGCTGCTTGCGCGAGGCCGACTGGCCTGTGGATTCCTTTGCCATCACTGATCTCCTACGGTGCCGGTGTTGTGGTTGGGGATTCGGTCGGTGCGGGGGTCGACTCGGTGGCAGGAGCAGGTGCCGGTGCGGGGGCCGTAGTCGTTGCGGATTCGGTGATGGGTGCGCCACCGCCGGCCGGCCGCTCGAAGAAGATGCGAGCCGAGGCCTTCAGCTCGATTAGCGCCTCATCAGACTCCTCGTCGGTGATTGCGTTCATTGAGAAGCCGTCGACGCGAACCGCTCTGTCGAGCTCGGTCACTCTCCGGATGAAGTCCTGGATCGCGAAGTAGGTGCCCTCGGCTCCGATGTCGATCTTGACCTCGGCCAGTGGCGCGCCCTCAGGCGGGGGCTTCGGCAACTGCGGCGTGATCGACACGAAGTCGAGGCCCGCTCGGTTGCCCTCTTGCTGCAACTGGAACACGAAGCTCGAAACGAGGTCTTCGTCGGGGACCAGCTCGCGGATGTCGTCGAGGGCGACCTGCAGCTGAGGAGCCTTCGCCTTGAGTCCCTCGAGACGAGCCAGCTCGGTCTCGAGGACGACTGTCTCCCCCTCGGCCACGTCGACCTGGGTGCGAGCCTCGGCCAGCTCACCTTTGCGCGGGCTGATGAGGAAGAAGAACATCAGCGTCATCACCAGTACGACACCGACGCTGGACAAGATTATTTTCTTGTGCTCTTTCACGGGGTCCCTCCTGCAAGCACGTTGCCTCCGGCGAGCTCCTCGAGCAGACGTAGCAGCTCGGAAGACTTCGATTTCGTATTGAGCTCGATGGTGGAATCGAAGTCGACGAACTCAACCGTCGTTTCGGTTTCGTCGGTCTTGGTTGCGCTGTTGAGCCACACGGCCTGGAACTCCTCGACGCTTGCCAGACGCATCATCCACTTGCCGACTCCGGTCATCGAGGTCGACTTGCCGACGAACTGGACACGGCCGAAGGCGGGCTCGTCGCTGACTCGAATCTCAGCGGTCTCGGTGCCCACAGGCGCAGAGCCCTCGGTCGTACCGGCCGAGGTGGTCAGCGACTCGAGCCAAACTTCTCCCGGCGTGACCATCGCGACCTCGTTGAGCATCGACGGCCAGGCCACGTCGCCGGCGAACACGAGCAGAAGGTTGCCGGCCTTGTCCTCGACCTCGAGGGCGAGTTCCTCGAACTGGCGGAGCTCGTTGATGTCACGCTGAAGCTCTGCGTTGCGCGTCTCTGCGACCACGAGCTCTTGCTCTGCGTCGTTGATCTGGCTGCCCAGCATGAACCACCAGGTCAGCATGATCAGTGCGAGGCCGAGGCCGGTTATGGCCACGAGGCCGAGATTGCGCCTCTGCGCCGCCTGTCGTGCGTACCTGGCGGGCAAGAGGTCGAAGCGATGCATCATCGGCCGGCCCTCCCTATGGCGAGTCCGACGGCGGCTGCGGCCACCGGCTCGACTTGACTGATCTGACCTTCGCTAAGTCCACTCTTCTGGGTTCCCACCTGCTGAAGCGGCGCCGCGCTGTAGACGCTCATGCCGAGCGCCGTCTCGAGCGCTAGCCCAAGGCCGGGGGTCATGGATCCGCCACCCGTCAGTAGCACAGAGGCGATCGGAGCCGCCTCTTCGAGTCCTAGGTAGTAGTCGAGCGAGCCCTGGATCTCGACGACGAGGTCCTTGACGCTGTCCTCGACCAGCTTGACGACCTCGGGGCTGCCGAGGCCGGTCCCGAGGTCCAGCTTGAGAGCCTCGGCTTCTTCCAAGGAAATCTCCATGTCGTCGGCGAGCGCCTTGGTGGTGTCGTCCCCGCCGATGAGCAGGATGCGCACGAACTGCGCCTCGCCGTTCTGGTGGACGAGAATGTTGGTGATTCCTGCGCCGACGTCGATGATGGCCTCTGACCCGTCGAGCCCCACCTCTCCGCGAGCAGAGTCGCTGACTGCGCGTGCAACCGCGAACGGTGTGAGGTCGACTCCGGTCGGACGGAGACCTGCGGCCGCAACCGTGTCGACGAACTGCTCGACCATGTCGGTTGCTGCGGCGACCAGTAAGACTCGCATCATGTGGCCTTGGTCTGCGGTCTCGTAGTCGGCGAGGATCTGATAGTCGAGCTCGGCGTCGTCCACCGGCATCGGGATGTGTTCTGCGACTTGGAACTTCAGCGAGGAGCGGAAGTCTTTCTCCTCGAGAAAGGGAAGATCGACTTGGCGCACGACAACTCTCTGGTTGGCGATGCCGA
>JALZIB010000105.1 GCA_030860505.1 Actinomycetota bacterium | reverse complement strand
CATAGTGGCTCCATGGACTCACACCCACGGAAGGACCTGCCCGCGCTGGAAGAGACCCTCGACTTCGTCCGGCTGGCGGCCGGCGACTACCTCGAGGGCTTGTCCGAGTCGCCAGTTCGCACGCCCGAGGCCGAGACGGCCGCGAAATCGCTGGGAGGACCTCTCCCGGAGGACGGCGACGGAGCGCTCACCGCCGTCACCGAACTGACGGACGCGGGCCGGGCCGGAGCGATCCGCTCGGCCGGACCCCGCTTCTTCCACTTCGTCGTGGGAGGTGCGACCCCCGCGGGCCTCGGGGGAGACTGGCTCACCTCAGTGCTCGACCAGAACGTGGGCCTGTGGGCGGGCTCGCCCTTCGGCGCCGAGGTCGAGACCATCGCCCTCGACTGGCTCAAGGACCTCTTCGAGCTTCCCTCCGAGTGGGGCGGCGTGCTGGTTACCGGTGCGACCATGGCCAACTTCGTCGGGCTGGCCTGCGCGCGCCGCTGGTGGGCTCTCGAACAGGGCGTCGACGTCGACGACGAGGGGCTCCACGGACTCGGGCCTCTGCCCGTCTTTTCGAGCGGCTACATCCACGCCTCGGCGACCAAGTCGCTCGGGATGCTCGGAATGGGCCGAAAGAGGATGCGCATCGTTAGTCGCGACGACCGGGGACGTCTCGATCTCGAGGCGCTCGAGTCGGGGCTCGCATCGCTCGGCGGAGCGCCTTCGATCCTGCTGGCCAATGCCGGCGAGGTCAACGCAGGTGACTTCGATCCCGTTCCTCAGATGATCGAACTCGCCTCCAAGCACAACGCCTGGGTCCACGTCGACGGCGCGTTCGGTCTCTTCTCCCGGCTCGTGCCGGAAGCACGCCGGTTGACCGACGGCATCGAAGGAGCGCATTCCGTCATCTCTGACGGACACAAGTGGCTGAACGTCCCGCACGACTGCGGCTTCGCGTTCGTGCGCGACGCGTCCTTGCTGCCGGGAGTCTTCGGGACCAGCGCGGCCTACTACGTCGGCGGAGGAGAAGCGCAACCGAACTTCGCCCTGCTCGGCCCGGAGAGCTCACGCCGGGCGCGCGCGCTGGCGGTGTGGTCGACGCTGCGCGCCTATGGGCGCAATGGTTACCGCGCAATGGTCGAGGGACATCTGGCCCTCGCTCGACGCCTCGCCGCTCAAGTCGCCGAGGCGGATGACCTCGAGCTACTCGCCGATGTGACACTCAACATCGTGTGCTTCCGCTACCGACCCCCGGGCATGGCCGAGGCGGAGCTCGACGACCTCAACCGCCGTCTCGGCGAGGCCGTGCTCGAAGACGGGCGCGTCTATTTCGGCACCACGAGCTTCGAGGGCAAGGTCGCGTTCCGCCCCGCCATCGTCAACTACCGCACGACCGAGGCCGACATCGATCTCCTCGTCAATGTCGTGCGCGAGCTGGGGGCCGAAGCCGTCGCCACCGCCTAAGGCACCCCCAAGGCTGGGGATCCCGGGAATTGGCGGCTGATCGAGAGGCGAGCAAACTTTGCGGTTTTAACCCACCAGAACGGGGGCTGAAGCCGCCGAGTTTCGCACCACCAAAACCCGCAACGTCACATGCCGGGCGCTAGACCGCTAGCACGGAGAGGATGTTGCCGGCGGGGTCTTTGAACCACGCGATGTCGGGCCCGGCGTCGCGGGCGATGCCTTTCTCGTCGGTCTTGATGTCGCCTTCGTAGTGCTCGAACTCCACGCCGCGCGTGGTCAGCTCGTCGACCGCCTTGTCGACGTCGTCGACGGGGAAGTTGAGGACTGTGAAGGTCGCCGGCTCGTGGTTGGGCTTGGGATAGATGAGGACCTTGCCACCATCGGCGATGGTCAACTGGAGCAAGCCCCCCTCGGGCAGCTCCTCGATCTCGAGCCCCAGCGTCCGTCCATAGAACTCCTTGGCCTTCGTAGTGTCCTCGACTGCGAAACCGCTGAACGCCCGTCGTCCGAGGTTCATAAATGCCTCCCTGTTCGTTCGTCTGACTACGTGCCCTGTTGGCACTCTCTATCTCTTAAGACGCTCCCGACGCCGCAAACTCATCGGTAATACCGGTCGATACAGGGACGACGCCGGCTAGAAGCCGGCCAGTTCCGAGACCCGCTTGCGTTGCTCGTCGTCCAGCCACGGTTCGTCGCCGGCGGCCACGTTGGCTCGTGCGTTGCCGGCCTTCGACGTTGCAGGAATCGCGACGTGGATGCGCCGGTCCGACAGGCACCACTTGAGCAGCGCCTCGCTCCAGGTCGAGAGGCCGAGCTCGTCGAGTTGATCCTGCTCCGGCGAGCTGCGCATGAGCGACCCGTTGCCGAAGGGTCGCATGGCGATTACTCCGAGCCCGAGATCATCGGCCAGGGGCAGGATGTGCTCCTCTACCTCGCACTCGGCGGGGTTGTAGGGGATCTGGATGCACTCGATGCGCCCGGAACGCATGACCTTCTCTAAGTGGCCGAAGGCGGAGGCGGCATAGTGGGTCGCACCGATGACGCCGATGCGTCCGGCGTCCTTCTCGCTCTCCATCCATTCGAGATGGCCCTCAGTCTGCACGAGGTTGTGCACCTGCTCGATGTCGACCCGGCCCCCATAGAAGTCCATTTGCGCCTCGAACTGGGCTCGGCCTTCCTCGATCGATTCGGTCCAGATCTTCGTCGCCACGATCGCATCGGAACGTTGCGATTCGAGCGCGCGACCCAGAATTCGTTCCGACTTGCCGTACATGGGCGAGGTATCGACGAACCTGGTGCCGCCCTCGAACTGCAGCGCGACGACCTCGTCCGCCATCTGTTGCTGGTCGTCGTCGACGTCGAAGACGCGCGAGGTGCCGATCCCGACGACGGGGACGCTCAGGCCTGTGGTGCCGAAATCCCTAATCTCCATACAACCGTGCATGCCCACAGAGCACGCATGTCACACGCAGTCAGTTCGTCTCGACCACAAGCTCGTGGGCTCCGCCGATGCTTTCGACGCGCACCTCGCGCCCGCGCTCGGTGTCGGCCACTGTGTACTCGGCGGGAGCACCGTCGAGCTCGACCGACTCGATCGCGGCAAGTTTGGGCAGCGCATGTCCGATTATTAGCGACCACTCCTCCGGCGCCGCGACCGTCGTCGTGTAGGTCTCGTCGTCATGTGATGCGGTCACTGCGATGCTGGCATCACCAACCGCGAGGTTCTCGACGGACAGTTGCGGCCACTGGCCTGGAACATCGGGCACGACGGTCACTCTCTGGTTAGGGGCGTGAGGTCGAATCCCGAGAAGATGGTGGATTACCGGCCACTGCACTCCGTACGACGACCACGCCTGCATAAACATGGCGCGCTCGTGCATCGGACCAAACGGGTCGTAATCGGGACTGGGAGCTATCTCAGGCAAAGCGCCCGGCATCTCGAGATCGAGCTGCTTCGAGATCGAACGCATATAGAACTGTGCCCCCTTGACGCCGACGCGACCATAGTTGGCTTCGCCGACCGCCATCGCCGATCCCGGCAGAGTCCAGCAGCTCAGCTCGCCCTCCTTGGTAGGGCCACCGCCGGCTCCGGTGTGAAAGAGGCCGCACCTGCCGGTGACGTCGCCGGACTCGAGCACGTTGAGAGCCCTGCTCGCGCGGTTCGAAGGGGCCAGCCCGACCTCCATCGGAGTGACATTGATCCAGTGTCGTTGCTGGAGCTTGCCGTTGCGCGTCGGGCACACGTTCGAGCCCTCTTCGCCGCCGTCACCCAGGTTGCACAGTGAGTCCGCGTAGAGACCATGTTTCTTCATCCACCAGGCTCCCTCGAACCCCGCCTCGATGTCCTCGGCCTTCGACGCTGCCCACGCCGCAGTGTTGTGCTCTCCCTTCGAGCGCGCCATGTTCTCGAGGGCCGTTAGCGCCTGCCAGTGGTAGGCGGTGGCGTCCAGCTTCTCCGAGCCCATTCCCTCGCGCTCGACCATGCCGAGTCCCTCGGGCCAACGATCTCGATCACGGTCGAGCCTGCTAGTCACGGAGCGCAGACCATCCTCGACAAAGACATACATCTCATCGCGAAAGGCATCGTCGCCGGTCCAGTTCCAGATCAGCTCCACTGCCGTTGCGAACTGTGATGTCTCGTTGGTGTTGCCCTCGTGCTTGTTCGACCCGAAGAAGACGGACCCGTCGCTGACGACTTCGTGTATGACCTTGCCGGTGCCGCCGTTCAGACGGCGCGACACGCGTCTGATACCGCGCATGTGTTCCTTGGCAAGATCCCATTGTCCCGACACGACGAGGGGGTAGGCCGTGTAGGCGCCATCGGTTCCGAAGTACCACGGGTAGTCCGGATAGCCGGCGCCGATGCCGACGAAGCTGTCGAGCGTGCCCACAACTTTGCCGTACCTCTCTCCGATATCGACGTCCCGGATCTTCATGTCGGTGACTTCGCGCGCGAGGTCGGCCATGTTCAGCTTGCCCCACTTGAAGGCGCGTTGCAGCGACTTGTCCGGCAGAGTCACGTTGGTGCGATCGAGTAGAGCTCGGCGCGATGCGATCTTCTCGTCCAACAACGCCTGCGCGTCGGTGAGCGACGCGGTCAACGCGCCCTTGGCGGCGCTGCCCGAGACATGCGAACCGGAGACTCCCACCCAGAGCGTTTCGCTCGCTCCCGCAGCAAGGCGGAGGTTCCACTTCATGCCGACTCCGGCGCCTTTGCCGAAGACCGAGTGAGCCTTCTTCTCGCGCTTCGACGACGAGCCCCAGAAACCCCGTCCCGTCCGGATCTCGTCAACGCTCCTGCTCGATGACAGAAACGCTCGCCAATCCCTGTCCTTCTCCCGGATCTTGACCACCCCGTCGCCGGACACAGAGACGATGTCGCGACGGTTGAACTCCCTCGCGTTCGGCTTGGTCTCACCCCAGGGGTAGGCGGCCATCAGCTCGGTGCGCGCCGCCATCTGAAGGTCGATGTTCTTCGTCTTCCGGCCGCGATTGGTGATGTCGAGCCCCACGAGCACGACGGGCACGCCGTCGGGAGAGAACTCCGTGCGACGCATCTTGACGTTGCTCACCTTGGGAAACGACATGCGGGCATAGCCGGCCCCCGAGGTGAACTTCGAGGCCGGCGGCATCCACTTGCCGTTGATCGAGAACCAATAACCGTCGAGCAGTTTGATCGGATGGGCCCACACTCCGCCCATCTCTCCCTTGATGTGCCAGCCGATCGGCGGAAAGCGCCCATCCTGGGTGCCGATGACGTAAGCGCGGTCACCCGCGGCGACGTAGCGCTTGGTCTCGAGTTCGGCGCGCGCCGAGCGACTCGGACCATGCGTGGTAACCCCCGCCGAGGTCGTGGGGGCGACTCCCGCGAGAAGTGCGACGCAGGCGATCACGCAGGTGGCGTAACGGGCAATGGCAGGCATATCGAGTGACCCCCATCGGATTCAAGCTTCCCGCGTAACCTACCAACCCAACGGTGACCTCGAGTTATCCGGAGGCGGTCGCTCCAAGTGACTCCCCTTTTCGGAACCGGGTCGGGCGGGCAAACTACAACGTGACCATCAGTCCAACGTCGGGAGAGCGAGCTGAAACGAGAACCGGAGGACTACGAGGAAGCCGCCCGGGAGGTCAAGGACAACGCGTCCGAGGGCGCCGACCGGCAGGGCGACCAGGAAGAGACCGAGCAGAGCGAGCGCTCTGAAAAATAGAACACTCGGCGCGGGGCCCGACGCTGGCGCGTGGGGGATCGACTCGGGCTACGAGGACTATCGCGG
>JALZIB010000087.1 GCA_030860505.1 Actinomycetota bacterium | reverse complement strand
GCGATCGGGAAGATAAGCGTGCGCCCTAAGCGACGACTCGAGGTCGTCGACCGAAGCGAAGGGGAGAGCGTCCCCTCCGTCCCGGGCGCTCTCCCCTCGACTCGTCATTACTTAGTGGCCCGCCGCGTAAGTAGCCGACGCATTCGAACGCCCCTTCATCGCCGATGGCTGCGTGTCTCGTCGCTCACGTACCTCTAGGTACGCTCGACTCCTCGCGCCTTGCCCTCGACGCGCAGGGACGCTCTCGATGCTGGCGTTACTTACGCGACAGACCACTAGACGGGCGGAACGCCGTGCCGGCGCGTCGAGAAGTGCCGATCCTTGCGCTCGGCGGCATCGAGACGCCTGATCAGCTCGGAGCGCAGATCATCCGGTTGCACGACCGCGTCGATGACGTTTTCCGAGGCGAGGTGCACGAG
Source organism: Actinomycetota bacterium (assembly GCA_030860505.1). GTDB lineage: Bacteria > Actinomycetota > CADDZG01 > CADDZG01 > WHSQ01 > WHSV01. The sequence continues at coordinate 21,167 of JALZIB010000087.1, read as the reverse complement.
GTCGATGTCTCGTTCGTACTCCTTACGCTTGGCCGCGACGAAGGCGGCGCGCTCCTCGGGATCCTCAATGGCCTGGATCTTGTTGAAGTAGACCGCGTTGATCGCCGGCTCCGGTCCCATGACCGCGATGCGGGCCGTCGGCAGAGCGATGGTGGCGTCGGGCTCAAATCCCGGTCCCGCCATCGCGTACAGCCCCGCCCCATACGCTTTGCGCACGACGACGCAGAACTTTGGCACCGTCGCTTCGGATACCGCGGTGATCATCTTGGCGCCGTGACGGATCATCCCCTGTCGTTCGACCGCAGTGCCGATCATGAACCCGGGAACATCGCTGAGGAACACGAGCGGAATGTTGAACGCGTCGCACAACCAGATGAAGCGCGCCGCCTTATCGGAGGAGTCGACGAACAACACGCCGCCCTTTGCCGCGGGCTGGTTTGCCACGATTCCGATCGCGCGTCCGTCGATGCGAGCAAGACCGGTCACCAGTTCCTTGGCGAAGTCCGGCTTGATCTCGAAGAACGACGACTCGTCGACGAGGCCGGCAATCAACGCGTAGATGTCGAAGGCGCGGCTCTCGTCCGCCGGCACAAGTGTGGCCAGCGAGCCCGTGTAGGCCCGGCGCCGACCCTCGACGCGCGGTGGGTCGTCTCGGAAGCTCTGTCCGAAGAACTGGAGGTAGGCGCGCGCCGCTTCGATGGCCGCCTTGTCATCGGCGACCAGAAGATCACCGCAGCCCGACACCTCGCAGTGCATCCGGGCGCCGCCCATCTCCTCGAGCGTGACCCGCTCACCGATGACTTCCTCTGCCATGCGCGGCGAGCCAAGATACATCGAGGCGTTGCCGTCGACCATGAAGACCACGTCGCAGAAGGCCGGGATGTAAGCCCCGCCTGCGGCCGAGGGTCCGAACAGACAGCACACCTGCGGGATGCGTCCCGACGCCTGCACCTGGTTATAGAAGATCTTGCCCGCGCCGCGGCGGCCGGGAAAGAGATCGACCTGGTCGGTGATGCGCGCTCCGGCCGAGTCCACGAGATAGACGAGAGGGTGTTCGTTGCGCCGCGCCAGCTCGATGATGCGGATGATCTTCTCGACCGTGCGGGCCCCCCACGAGCCCGCCTTTACGGTTGCGTCGTTGGCCATGACCGCCACGCAGCGGCCGTCGATCGAGCCGACACCGGTCACGACTCCGTCCGCCGGGAGGTCTCCCGCCAGCGCGTTGACCAGCAGCCCGTCCTCGACGAAGGTGTCGACGTCATCGAGCAGAAGGGCCAGTCGCTCTCGCACGAACAGCTTTGATTGCTCGGCGAGCCTGTCGTGGTACTTCGGGGCGCCTCCTCCCCGAACTCGCTCGATCACCTCGGCGAGATCTTGTTCGCGCCTTCCGGCTTCGCTCATCGCCAGAGCCTACCTGCGTCGTTCAGGCGAGGGCCGCAACCTTCAGCTCGCCGAAGACCCGGGCGAGATCGTCGATCTGGTAGTGGGCGTTCAAGCCGCTCGGGTTGGGAAGAAGCCACAGCCGCGCCCCGCCGAGCGTCCGCTCCTGTGGTCCCACCACAGCTGCGCGGTCCCCGAACGCAACCCGGAAGGCGGACAGTCCGCAGACGGCGACGAAGGCAGGGTTCCAGCGCTCGGTCTTGCCGGCGAGACGCTCTCCGCCTGCACGGAGCTCGTCGTTGTCGAGGTCGCTTGCCTTCGCAGTGGTGCGCTCGACGATGTTCGTGATGCCGAGGCCGCATTCGAGCAGGGCCTGCTGTTCGAAGGGCTTCAGCAACCGGGGCGTGAAACCCGAGCGATGCAGCGCAGGCCAGAAGCGGTTGCCGGGCCGGGCAAAGTGGAGTCCCGTCGCCCCGGAGTACAACCCGGGGTTGATACCGCAGAACAACACGCGCAGCCCCGGCGCGATGACGTCCGGCACGGTTCGGTCCAGTGCGGTCGCCAGCTCGGTCGCGGTCGGCTTGAGCCCCGTCACTGCAGTGTGCCCAGCGCGAGCTCGAGTTCCCCGCGCAGCTCGGGCGGGTCGATGGTGTCGACGGCGACGGTGTCGGCCCCCACCCACGACGCCGCTTCGAGCAGCGCCGCCGCCATGTCCGCGACGTGACGAGGTTCGACCGTGAGCTTGTTCGCCACGAGCGTCGAACCGCGCCGTGACGGATCGACGCGCCCCACGAGCTTGCCCTTCGCCAGCAGCGGCATCGCGAAGTAGCCGTGGATCCTCTTCGGGCGCGGCACGTAAGCCTCGAGCCGGTGGTGAAAGCCAAAGACCCGCAGCGTTCTGGCGCGGTCCCATACCAGCGAGTCGAAGGGGCTCAGAAGCGTCGTACGGTGCCGGCCGCGGATACCCTCGTCCAGCCACGCAAGCGCCTCGGGGTGGGCCCAGGCTTGGTCCTTCCAGCCCCTGACCGCGACACGCACGAGTCCCGCCTCGTCGGCGGCTCCTGCGACATCTACCGCCCTGAGCCTGTAGTAGTCGGCCAGATCCGCGCGCGTCGCGACCCCAAGGCGTTTCGCCGCAGCCTCGACGAGGTGCACGACGCACTCCCTCTCGCTCGGCAGGTGCGCGAGCAACACCGGGGGAACGGCGCGCTCGGCGAGTTCGTAGACGCGCCTCCATCCCTTGCGCTCGAGACACACGACCCGGCCCTCGGCGAGCATGATCTCGAGAGCCACTTTGGTGTCGGACCAGTCCCACCAGATGCCCCCCTTCTTAGCCCCGCCGAGATCGGTCGCCGTCAGCGGTCCCTCATCCTTCAGGCGCGCCAGGACCTCCTTGCCCGCCTTCTTGTAGCCATTGCCTGCATACCGCTCCCGCGACCGCATCCTGCGAAACTCGAAGTAGGGCCAGGACTCGAGCGGCAGGATGCAGGCCGCGTGAGCCCAGTACTCGAAGGCCTCGCCGCGTTGCCAATTCGCGCTTTCGATGGCGGATCGGGGAACGGCTCCGAGGCGCGCGTAGGGAACAAGCTCGTGGCTGCGTGCCAGCACGGAGATCGTGTCGAGCTGCACCGCGCCGAGCGAGCGCAACAGTGCCGGAACCCCACCCCGGCGGTTGGGCGCCCCGATGAAGCCCTGCGCCTTGAGGAAGGCGCGCCGGACGTCCTGTGGTTTGAGCTCGATCAACCTTCCGACACCTGCCGCCGTCGGAAGGAGCGCGTCTTCGACCGGTTGCCGCAGACCCGCATGCTGCACCACCTACCGGAACGGTTCTTCGAGTGGTCGTAGAACGCGAACCGGCAATCGTGGGCCGGACAGACCTTGAGCCGCTCCCAGGCGCCGGTGGCCTGCAAAGTCACGACGGCTGCGAAGATGCGCCCCAGAGCTCCGTCGACGCCTGAGCCGTCCGGCTCGAAGCGCGCATCGCCGTAGTCGGTCCACACCACGCCCAGACGCGCCATGCGTCCTGCTCGGTTGAGCTGTTGCACCGAGCGCCGGGGCAGCGTTTCTCCGTTATTCGAGGCAAGCACCTCGCGCAGAGCCTCGCGCGCCTGCACCGCAGTGCGCCAACCGGCTTCGTCCAGGTTGCGGGCGCGCAGACCCAACCGGGTCTCGATCCATCGTCCCAGCGCGGCGCGCGAGCCCAGCTCATCGGTCCCATCCTCGATGTCGCGCGTGTTGACAAAATCGACGACGAGTGCTGCCGCCTCCGGCGTGTCTCGGACCATGTAACCAGTGTAGACAACTGGGCGGTTTGAAGGAGCACGTGCGGTCGGCTTGGGAAAAGTTGGCAGAGGTGGACCGCATGGCCCGAGCCCGCATGGACCAGTGGGTTTGCGAACGACACTTTGCGGGCGCGGTTCCCTAGATCGGGAGGGCCCGGCCAAAGCTGGAGCGGTCTCAGGGGGCCGGTCGGAGCAGCTCGATCTCTCCCGCCGTGACGGTGATGCGATCATCGACCACCAGCCCGCCCTCCTCAGACAGACCCGTCGCCCGACCCTCGGTCGTCCGCCCGTCGGCGTAGCGCACCACCACCCGTCCCCCGATCACGGCCGAGCGCTGCTCGGCCCGCCACACGACCTCGGCCCGGCCCTCCATGGTTGCCATCGATTGCAGGACCGTTTCGAGCTCGAGCAGAATCGCCCCGAGAAGCTCGGCGCGCGCCGGGACGACTCCCCCCGTCACGTCGGCAACCTGCGCCGAGATCGAGGTGGCGCGCTCCGCGACCTCGTCGGGGAGATCACCTCCCCGAAGGTAAAGGTTGATCCCCACTCCAACGACGAAGGCATCGAGAGCGTGGCCGGCGCTGCGGGATTCGACGAGGATTCCGCCGAGCTTGCGATCGCCGGCGAGCACGTCGTTCGGCCACTTTAGCCTCGTCTCGATGCCACAGGTCTTGTCGATTCCCTCGGCTACGGCGAGCCCCGCCGCGGTAGACAACAGGCGAGCGGCGGCCGCCTCCAGGGGCCGCACCACGGCGGAGAACATGAGCGCGCGACCGGGTTCGGCGAGCCACGAACGACCCCAGCGACCGCGCCCCGTGGTCTGGACGTCGGCTACGACGAGTGCGCCCTCCGGAGCACCCTCCTCGGCCGCCCAGCGCAGGGCCTCGAGGTTGGTCGAATCGATGGAGTCGTAGACCCTGCGATAGCGTCCGAACCGGCCGCTCAGGGCACGCTCTAGAATCTCATCGCTCAGGTCACCGGCCAAGCCGTCACAATACGAGCTAAGCCGGCGACGAGGACGGCCCTTTCGACGAAACGCGAGGAAGCGGAAGCCGAATGTTCACCAAGGTACTGATCGCAAACCGCGGCGAGATCGCAGTCCGGATCATCCGGGCGTGCAAAGACATGGACATCGTTCCTATCGCCGTTTACTCGGAGCTCGACGCCGACGCGGTCCACGTCCGCCTTGCGGAGGAGGCGATCAACGTCGGCCCCGGTCCGGCCCCCGAGTCCTATCTGAACATCGACGCAATCCTCGCCGCCGCTCGCAAGAGCGGCGCAGAGGCCGTCCATCCCGGCTACGGCTTCCTCGCAGAGAACGCGGCTTTCGCGCGTGCGGTGGGCGACGCCGGGCTGGCGTGGATCGGCCCGGCCCCCGAAATCATCGAGTCGATGGGCGAGAAGACGGCCGCACGCCGAGCTGCGATGGAGGCCGGCGTCCCAACCGTCCCAGGGACCAAAGATCCGGTGACGACGGTCGCCGAGGTCAAGGCCTTCGTGGCCGAATACGGCCTTCCTCTGGCCATCAAGGCCTCGGCCGGCGGCGGCGGCAAGGGTTTTCGCGTCGTCGCGGAGGAGTCGGCCATCGAAGACGCGCTTGCGGGAGCGGCCAGGGAGGCCAAGGCCTACTTCAGCAACGACGAGGTCTATCTCGAGCGCTATCTCGAGCGGCCGCGCCACATCGAGATCCAGGTGCTCGGCGACGCCTCGGGTAACGTCCTCACCTTCCCGGAGCGCGACTGTTCGCTGCAGCGACGCCACCAGAAGCTCGTCGAGGAGTCACCCTCGCCGGTGCTGGACGACGCCGTACGGGCGCAGATCATGGAGGCGGCGGCCAAGGTTTCGAAGCAGGTCGGTTACACCAACGCCGGGACGTGCGAGTTCCTGCTCGACGCCGACGAGAAGTCGTTCTACTTCCTCGAGATGAACACTCGCCTGCAGGTCGAGCACCCCGTAACCGAGCTCGTCTGCGGCGTCGACCTCGTGCGGGCGCAGATCCTCACGGCTGCGGGCGAACCCCTGGAGTTCGACCAGGACGATCTCACGCTCAAGGGCGCCGCAATCGAGTGCCGCGTCAACGCCGAGAACGCGGCTAAGAACTTCATGCCGGCGCCGGGCCGCATCGGGCTCTATCGGGAACCGTCGGGTCCCGGCGTGCGCGTCGATTCGGGGGCCGAGGGCGACTACACGATTCCGCAGGCCTACGACCCGATGATCGCCAAGCTCGTCACCTTCGGGGCTAATCGCGAGGAAGCTCGCAGACGCATGCTGCGCGCGCTCGACGAGTACACGATCGAGGGCATCAGGACGACGATTCCATTTCACCGCCTAATGCTTGCCGACGACCGCTTCGCGCGCGGCGAGTATCACACCGGCACCGTCGAGCGCGAGATGGACCTGTCCTCGCTCGCGGACGCGCCCGTGCGTGAGCCCGAGCCCGGCGAGAACGAGGTCGTCGAGCGGCGCTTCGAGGTCGAGGTCGACGGCAAGCGCTTCTCGGTCAACGCGCGCGAGCGGCTCGAGACCACGGTGCAGCCGCGCAAGCCGAAGCCTCCCAAGAGGGTCGGAGGCGGCGCGGGCGGAGGATCGGACACGCTCGTGGCCCCAATGCAAGGAACCATCGTCAAGGTGCTGGTCGAGCAGGGCCAGTCGGTCAAGACCGGCGAGGCGATCGTGGTGCTCGAGGCCATGAAGATGGAGAACTCGATCCTGGCCCATGCCGATGGAACCGTCGAGGACCTAAAGGTCAAGCAAGGACAGTCGGTCGAAACGGGAGCCACCCTCGCCGTCATCCGCTGAAGCGCCTCTCATTCGAGAGTTACGGCCCGAAGACCTCGGCGGCGCGAGCGCGATCGCCTTCGAGGCACTGAACGCGCTGGCGGGCCAATCTCGCGTCGCGCTCGATTATGCGGACACACTCACCAAGGTCCGCACCGATATCTCCGGACGCATTCAGTTCTCGGTCACGCTGGGGGCCTGGATCGAAGGGTGCCTCGCGGGCATCGTCAACTACGTCGGTGGCCCCGACGATCCCTACGCCGAGTTCCGCGGCGAGGACGAGGCCGGTATCCGCATGCTCGCCGTGGGGCTGCAAAGTCAGGGCCGAGGCGTGGGCGCCGCACTGGTCCGAGCCTGCATCGACAGAGCCCGCTCCGAGGACAAGGCGCGCATCGTCCTGCACACCACTCCCTGGATGCACGCGGCGCAGCGGCTCTATCCGAGGCTGGGTTTCGAGCGGGCCCCCGAGCTCGACTTCCAGCCCGAACCGAACCTGCCGCTCCTCGGCTATACGCTGCTGCTCGAACCCTGAGCCAAGCCGGTCCCAGGGGGGTCGGTGCGGCGTTTGGGGCGTCCAGCAGCCGCGTGGCAGTAACGACCGGCTGGGGGACGCCCGGGTGGTCGGCGCAACGGCCCACCCAGTTGGGGCGGTCGGTGCGGCGTTTGGGGCGTCCAGCAGCCATGTGGCAGCAACGACCACGGCGAGGGGCCGCCTGAAGGCGACCCCTCTGATGCGATACGAATTGCAGCTCGCGTTACTCGGCGATGATTCTCCCTTCGCCGCCCTCCGGGTAGTCCGCCGCGGTGACCTGGCCGTTGAGGCCGTCGGCCTCGGTCAGGAAATTGACGAGAGCCTGCTGGTAGCTGACTCCCAGCGGCGTGAAGTCGGCGTCACCGAACGGGTAGCCATCGCCTCCGCGCGCCAGGAAGTCGGCGGTCGCGACCGTAAGCGCCGGACCCGGGACCACGACGCCGTCCTGGACGATGATCGTGCCGTCGTCGAGCACCACGTCTTCGATCTTGTCGCCCGGGTTGGTGACGTTGCCGTCGCCGTCCGTCTGGCGCGGCGTTCCATCGGCGTCGTAGACGAACTCGAAGCCGCCGATCTGGGCGAACTTGCCTGCCGCCGTGCCCGGCGCGGCCGTAACGACGTGCTCGAGGATGTCCTTGAGCGTGGCCCGTTCCACGTCCTCGACCACCGTTACGAAGTTGCTGAACGGCAACCACGTGAAGGTGTCGAGTTCGGTGATGTCACCCGGGGGAATCACGAGATCGTTGCGGATCCCACCCCCGTTCTGGAGCGAGATGTCCGGCTCAGGAACACCGAACTCGCTTGCGAGCTTGGTTGCCTGCCACAGCTGCGAGTCGGCGATCAGGTTGCCCGCGTTGGTCTCCTTGGTACGCACCTCCGCGGTGCGTCCGTCGAGGGTCACCTCGGTCTGAGCGATGACGTTCTCGGCGAGGTCCTGTACCGAGCGCTGGACGGGGTCGACGACCCAGCGCTGGATGCGCCGGTTGGGCTCGACCGCGTCGGGCTGGTCACCTCCGCTAACACGCTCGAGTCCGCTGTTGCGGCGGATGTCCACGACCCGGCCCGCCTTGTTGAAGCCGACCATGATCCTGCCGACGTACTTGTAGTTGCCCGGCGTGGTGACCACGGGAACGTCGCGTCCGCGGGCGTCTTGGGCGATGACCGGGTAATCACCGTAGATGTTGGCTTCGTCACCGGGGACGAGCAAGTCGTTTTCGTCGGCGAGAACCTCGCTGCCGCCGCCGGCGATCACGACGTCGACGCCCCGCAGCGCTCCCACCAGCTCGATCTCGGTGTCGATCCCCTGCAGGTGGGTGGACAGCACGATCTTGTTGACTCCCGCATCTTTCAGCGCGTCGATCTCGGCTCGCACCGCCGGGAGGACGTCCTCCACCTCGACGTTGCGGGGGCTTGAGATCTGGGGCAGCAGCTCGGTAGTCGCCCCCACGATTCCGATCCTGCGCCGCTCCTTGCGGACGATGGTGGAGCCGGTGATCAGCCCGTCATCCTCGAGCGCGGCGAGGCGCGGCTCCCCGCTGAAGTCGAGGTTGGCCGAGAGGAACTTAGGAGTGTCGGTTCCGAAGCCCTCGATGAACTCGGCGAGCACGTCCGGTCCGAAGTCGAACTCGTGGTTGCCGATGGTCATTGCGTCGAAATCGATGAGGGACAACCCCACGCTGTCGTAATAGGGATCGTCCTTCTCCTCGTTGCGCTGGAGGCTGGCGTTGAACTCAGGCCCCGCGAGGAAATTGTCACCGGAGGAAACGAGCACCGTACCCTTGGGCTCGCCCTTCCTGGTCCTTCCCGTTCCCTGGTCGCGCAGCTCGTCGACCTTGGTGGCGAAGCGAGCGATGCCTCCGAAGTCGCTGAGCTCACCGCCCGCGTCGATGAGGCGAGATTCGCCGTCGTTGCTGTGCAGCACGGTCAGCCAGTAGGCGACCTTGTCCTTTTTGCCCCTCTTCTTCTTGGCGTCCGCCTCCGGCGCGCCTGCTGTGGCCATGACGCCCGCCAGCAACATCGCTGCGACCGCCACGGACAGAATTCTCTGCCCCAGCTTGTCGCCGGTAGCAATTCCCCTCATACAGCTTCCCTCCCGTTTTTGCGCCCATTTCGGCACTTCCCTGTGACCGAACGAGGGGGACCCTACAACGGAGGTGTGACTCCTCGTGGCCCCTTGCGGCCCTCCGGAGGGTGCATTTCTTGCGAACTTCAGCAGGGGTTCATCGACGACCCCGAGGGGCTTGCTTTCCTCCAGATCAGTCTGGAAGTCCGGTGATGCGCAGGCCCGCTCGGTCCACTTTGTAGCGGCGGTTGATGCCGATGAGCAGAGCGGTCAGAGGCTCGACGAGGCGGGCCTGGTCGAGACCCCCGGCGTCGACGAAACGGAGGCCCTCGATCGCCTCGACGAGCGTCCGCACCACAGCCTTGCCCTTGCGGGGGCCGCACACGAGCACGTCGCCGTCGAGCGGGACCGTGATCTCGTTGACGGCCTTGGCGGCGAGCGTGTGGAAGGCGCCCATGACAACTACTCCCTTGGGGAGCAGCGAGGCGGCCTGCTGCGCCGCGCTCCCCTGCCACACGCCGAGCACCGTGGTGGGCCGGCCCCCAACCGCGGCGGACACCGGCACCGTGCCGTCGATGACGATCGCGTCAGCGCGCACGTGGTCGGCGATGGACTTGTAGATGGCCGCCTGGCCCCCGAACGGCACCGTCACGACGATCACGTCGTGGGACGCCGCCGCGTCCTCGTTGGTGGCGCCCGCCACCTCGGCGTCGAGCAGAAGCGCTCGCAGGCGCTCGGCGGCATCGTTCGCACGTTCGGCGGCGCGCGAGCCGATCGTGACCGCGATGCCGGCCTTGGCCCAGCGTAGGGCGAGGCCGAAACCCTCTTCTCCGGTTCCGCCGATCACGGCGACCCGATCGACGCTCACAATGGCCTCACAGTGCACTCGGCTCGTACTCGCCGAAGACCGCGCGCAGGGCGTCGGAGACCTCTCCGAGCGTTGCGTACGCCGCGAGCGCCTCCTTCATCAGAGGCAGCAGGTTGTCGGTCGAAGTTGCGGCCTCCCCCAGCGCTTTGAGCGCCGCGTCGACCGCGCCCTGGTCGCGCTTCGATCTGACCGCATCGAGCCGCTCGACCTGCCTGCGCTCGAGCTCGGGGTCGAGCGGCTCGATGGCGACGGCGTCCTCGGTCTCCGCTGCGAAGGTGTTGACTCCCACGACCGGTCGTGAGCCGTCCTCGACGCCCAGAGCAACTTTGTAGGCGGCGTCTTCGATCTCGGACTTCATCCAGCCCCGCTCTATGGCCTCGACCGCGCCGCCCATGTCGTCGATGCGCGCGATGTAGTCGCTCGCGCGTTGTTCGATCTCGTCGGTCAACGATTCGACGAAATAGGACCCTCCGAGGGGGTCCACGGTGTCGGCCACGCCGCATTCGAGACCGAGGACCTGCTGCGTGCGCAGCGCAATCGTCGCGGCCTTCCGGCTCGGCAGCGACAACGCCTCGTCGAACGAGTTGGTGTGCAGGCTCTGCGTGCCGCCGAGGACCGCGGCGAGCGCTTCGAGCGCGGTCCGAACGATGTTGTTCTCGGGCTGCTGCGCCGTGAGAGTGGCGCCACCGGTCTGGGTGTGGAAGCGCAGCATCAGCGATTTCGGGTTGGTGGCGCCGAAGCGCTCTTTCATGATCCGGGCCCACATTCTGCGCGCCGCCCGGAACTTGGCGACCTCCTCGAAGACGTTCATGTGGCAGCCGAAGAAGAACGACAGCCTCGGGGCGAAGTCGTCGACCCTCAGGCCTGCGTCGAGCGCGGCCTGGACGTAGGCGATCCCGTCGGCCAGCGTGAAGGCGACCTCCTGCACGGCTGTGCTCCCCGCCTCGCGCATGTGGTAGCCGCTGATCGAGATGGTGTTAAAGCGCGGCAACTCGATCGCGCAGTATGCGAAGAGGTCGGTGATGATCCGCATGGACGGCTTCGGCGGATAGATATAGGTGCCTCGCGCCGTGTACTCCTTCAGAATGTCGTTCTGCACCGTGCCGGTGATGCGCTCGGACGCGACACCTTGCTGCTCGGCCACGAGCTGGTAGAGCAGCAGCAGCGTCGATGCCGTCGCGTTGATCGTCATCGAGGTCGAGACCTCGTCTAGGGGAATGTCGTCGAGCAACAGCTCCATGTCGGCGAGCGAGTCGATAGCGACGCCCACGCGTCCCACCTCGGCCTGCGCCTTAGGGTGGTCGGAGTCGTAGCCCATCTGCGTCGGTAGGTCGAAGGCGACGCTGAGCCCGGTTTGGCCCGCCTTCAGCAGATAGCGGAAGCGCTCGTTGGTCGCCTCCGCCGAACCGAAGCCCGCGTACTGCCGCATAGTCCACGGCCGGCCCCGGTACATCTGCTCGTAAATACCGCGCGTGAACGGATACTCGCCGGGCCGTCCGAGCGCGCTGACGTCGGCCGGCGCCTGCTCTCTTGAATAGAGCGGCTGTATCTCGATGCCGGAATCCGTCACCCGTTGTTTGTCCACAGTGTGAATGCTAAGGGTTCATACAGGGGCTAGGATTCGGCCGCATATGGCGACTCCCGTCCGTGAGGTCTACCTAAAACACAAGCCCGATGCGTTCCAGGCCGAGCGCTCACCCAGCAACCGCGAGGTGTGGTGGTGGTTCTTCATGAGACTCTCGGGAATCGTGCTTTTCTTCCTCGTCCTCATCCACCTCTACATCATGCATCTCATCGACGAAGGGGTCGAGCGAGTCAACTTCGCGTTCGTAGCCGAGCGCTGGGACAACGTCGGGTGGAAGACCTTCGACTGGCTTCTGCTGGTGCTGGCGCTGCTCCACGGGGCCAACGGATTGCGCGTCATCATCGACGACTACGCGCGCTCGCCGGGCAAGCGAGCCGTCCTCAAAGGCGTTCTCTACACCGTCACGGTCGTCGGCATGGTCATGGGCACCGCCGTAATCGTGATGTTCGACCCAGCAGTGGGCGGCTGATCATGCTGGGCGTGCAGAGCGCGTTGGGGAGCTAGCCGGGCATGGTCCAGTATCACGACTACGACGCCGTCATCGTTGGCGCCGGTGGCGCGGGACTTCGAGCCGCCCTCGAGGCCGGGAAGCGCGTCAAGACGGCCGTGGTCTCCAAGCTCTATCCCACCCGCAGCCACACCGGCGCGGCTCAGGGAGGAATGTGTGCGGCTCTCGCCAACGTCGAAGAGGACTCGTGGGAGTGGCACGCCTTCGACACCGTGAAGGGCTCCGACTTTCTCGCCGACCAGGACGCGGTCGACGTCATGTGCAAGGAGGCCGTGACCTCGGTGCTCGAGCTCGAGCGCATGGGCCTGCCGTTCAACCGCACGCCCGAGGGCACCATCGACCAGCGGCGCTTCGGGGGTCACACCCGCAACCACGGCGAGGAGGCCGTCAAACGAGCTTGTTACGCGGCCGACCGCACGGGTCACATGATCCTGCAGACGCTCTTTCAGCAGTGCAACAAGGAGGGCGTCGAGTTCTTCAACGAGTTCTTCGTCGTCGATCTCGTGCTCGTCGACGGCGTCTGCGGCGGCATCGTTGCCTACGAGATCGCGACGGGGGAACTGCACGTCTTCCGCGCCAAGTCGACTCTCTTCGCGACCGGCGGCTACGGCAAGATGTTCAAGATCACCTCCAACGCCCACACGCTCACGGGCGACGGGCCTGGCGTCGTCTACCGGCGAGGATTGCCGCTCGAAGACATGGAGTTCTTCCAGTTCCACCCCACCGGCCTCTACCGGCTCGGCATCCTGCTCAGCGAGGCGGCGCGCGGTGAGGGCGGCATCCTCCGCAACGCCGACGGCGAACGCTTCATGGAGCGCTATGCACCGACGATCAAGGACCTCGCACCGCGCGACATGGTGAGCCGCGCCGAATTCGACGAGATCAGAGAGGGGCGCGGGGCCGGGCCGGACAAGGACTACATCCTGCTCGACCTGACCGACGTCGACCCCGAGGTGGTCGAGACCAAGCTTCCCGACATCACGGAGTTCTCAAGGACCTATCTCGACGTCGATCCCCTCAAGGAGGGCGTCCCGATCACCCCGACCGCGCACTACGCAATGGGCGGGATCCCGACCAATGTCACCGCCGAGGTCCTTCGCAGCCACCACGGCGACGTCGTCGAGGGTTTCTACGCGGCGGGGGAATGCGCCTGCGTGAGCGTTCACGGCGCCAACCGCCTCGGCACTAACTCGCTGCTCGACATCGTGGTGTTCGGACGCCGGGGGGGCCTCGCCATGGCCGAGTACGCCTCGACCCACAAGCAGACGGCCGTTCCGGACGACGCTCACGCCGATGCCGAGAAGTGGATCCGCTCGCTGCTCGAGGGAGCGGGGGAGGAGCCGACCCACAAGATCCGCCACGAGCTGCAGGACGTCATGTGGGACAAAGTCTCGGTGTCGCGCGACGACGAGGGCTTGAGCCACGCGCTCGAAGCCATCGCCGGGCTCAAGAAACGCTTCGCCGACTCGCGCGTAAGAGACCAAGCCAAGATCTTCAATACCGAGCTCGTCGAGCACATGGAGCTCGGCTACCTGCTCGACATGGCGGAGGCGCTGACCGCGTCCGCGCATGCGAGGACCGAGAGCCGCGGCGGTCACTACCGCGCGGACCACCAGATGCGCGAGGACGACCACTGGCTGAAGCACACCTTCATACGCAAGACCGACGATGGGGACACCGAGCTCGGCTACAAAGACGTCACCCTCGGTCGCTACGAGCCCGTCGAGAGGAAGTACTGATGGAGGTCAAGCTCCGGCTGCTCCGCTTCAACCCCGAGACCGACGACGAGGCTCACTTCGAGGACTACACGATCGACGCAGATCCCATGGACCGTCTCCTCGACTGCCTGCACGTGGTCAAGTGGGAGCACGACGGCTCGCTGGCGCTGAGGCGCAGTTGCGGTCACGGCATCTGTGGCTCGGATGCGATGGTCATCAACGGCGTCAACCGCCTCGCCTGCAAGGTCCTCATCAAGGACCTGGCCCAGCCCATCACGGTCGAACCGATCCGAGGCCTGCCGCTCATCAAGGACTTCATCGTGGACATGGAGCCCTTCTTCGCCGGCTACCGGGCCGTCAAGCCCTGGCTCATCACCGACGAGCACGACCACGAGCCGGCGCGGGAGCGCATTCAAAGCCCGGAGGACCGGGCCCGCTACGACGACACCACCAAGTGCATCCTCTGTGCCGCATGTACGACCTCGTGCCCTATCTACTGGTCCGACGGCAGCTATGTGGGCCCCGCCGCGATCGTCAATGCGCACCGCTTCATCTTCGACTCGCGCGACGCTGGGGGCAAGGAGCGACTCGACATCCTGTCCGGCAAGGGTGGGGTTTTCAAGTGCAGAACGGCCTTCAACTGCACCGACGCCTGCCCGCGTGGCATCAAGGTCACCCTCGCGATCCAGGAAGTGAAGCGCGCCGCCCTCTACGACTCGCTGTAAGTCCCACTAGGGCATGCCGTGCTCTAGGTTCACTAGGTGAGCCTCCTTCGTCGCATCGCCTTGATCCTCCTTGCGCTCGCCATCGCTTATCCGCTGTGGCTGGCCTTTCGGATCTGGCAGCAGTCGCGCGTCGACGAGGTCAGGCGCGCCGACGCCATCGTGGTCCTGGGGGCGGCGCAGTACGACGGCAGACCGTCGGCGGTCTTCCAGGCCCGGCTCGACCACGCCGAGTACCTCTTCTCAGAGGAGCTCGCCCCGCGCATCTTCGTGACCGGCGGCAAGCTCGAGGGAGACCGGCTCACCGAGGCGGAGGCGGGGCACGACTATCTCGTGTCCCTGGGGGTGCCGGCCGACGTGATCCTGGCCGAAGACGAGGGCACGACGACACTCGAGAGCCTCTCCAACGTGTACGACATGGCCCCCGACTTCGGCATCGACTCCGTGCTGCTCGTGAGTGATCCGATGCATTCCGAGAGGATCAAGACGATCGCAACCGACCTCGGGTTCGACGAGGCCTATGCGAGCTGGACCTCGTACCTGCAACTCGACCGCAGCCGCGAGACCAAGCTCGAAGAGCTGCTCCACGAGGTCGCGGCCCTCGCCGCCTACGAAGTGCTGGGTCGCTGACCTTCGCCGGGCTCTACGGGAGCTTGGCGGCGAGCACGTCGACCTTCTCGATCGTCGGCGGCCCTGTGAGCAATGCCTCGGCGTTCTCCATCAACGCCGACGCGATGGCGCCGTTGAGGTGCGCGTCGCGTCCCGAGTCGTCGGCGAAGGCATCGAAGATGCCAAAGGTCGAGGGGCCGATCTGAATGGCGAACCAGGTGGTCGTGTCCTGCTCCTCCTGAGCGAGCGGCAGTGCGCCCTCGAGAAAGCTCTTGACGTCCGCCTCTTTGCCGGGCTTGGCCTCGACGCGCGCGAGCAATCCTACTGTGACCATGACGTTTCTCCTTTCATCGCAGACGAGAAAACGTCCCACCGCCGCTTCGCCTGAATCAATGTCATTGCCACACTAGTGGCGACGCTCGTTTAGTCCGCGTCGGACCCGCCGAGGCTTCCGGGGCGCAGCTCGGCGTCGAGCTTGCGACCGACCTCGTCGGTGACGGCGAGGACATCGTCGAGATGCTCGGCCTCGGTGCGGAAGTTCACGATGCAGGTTCGTAACACGAAGCGCCCTCCCAGGATCGCGTTCGAATAGTAGACACGACCGTCCAGCTGCACCGCGGCCATGATGCGCTCGTTGAGCAGGTTGAGGTAGTTCTCTCTGCCCTCGCCGTGGCCGAGGTCGGGCGGCACATAGCGGAAGCAGCAGATCGAGAGCTCGACCGGGGCGCTCAGCTCGAAAGCGGCGTGCTCCCGCACCCTGCCGGCCATGTAACGGGTGAGCGCGACGTCGTGCGCGATGCGTTTGCTGTAAGCATCGGTTCCGTGCGCCAGCAGCGAGATCCACACCTTGAGCGCCCAGAAGCTGCGCGACAACTGGGGGCCGAGCCAGCCGAGGTCGATCCCGCGCCCCGTCAGCTCCTTGTCTTCATAGGTGTAGGTCGCATGAGCCGAGAACGAATCGAACAAGCATCCGACGTCGCGCACGAGTACGCATCCCCCCGAATGGGGCGTGTACAGCCACTTGTGGGGATCGAAGGCGATGGAGTGCGCTCGCTCGACTCCCGTCGCGAGATGCTTCAGGTCCTCGCTCAGCACGATCGGACCCCCGTACGCACCGTCGACGTGCAACCACAAGTCGTGCTCGTCGCAGAGATCGGCAATACGCGGCAGTGGATCTATCGCTCCCGTCCCGACCGTTCCCAGCGAGGCGATGACCGCGAAGGGACGAAGCCCCTGCTCCAGGTCCTCTTTGATTCGTCGCTCGAGCGCGGCGACGTCCATCCGGTAGTGATCGTCGACCTCGATCATCCGCACGGCGTCGGTGCCTATCCCGATCATGTCGGCCGCGCGCGTCGTGGCGAAATGGACCTCCGATGAGGTGTACGCGACCAGCGGCGGCGCTAGCGCGACGCCCCTCTTGCGAACCCCGAGGCCGGCCTTGGCGTCGCGCGCCACCTTGAGGCCGACGAAGTTGGCGATCGACCCGCCCGACACCAACAGCCCTCCGGAGCCCTCGGGTAGTCCGAATTGCTCGGCGAAGAAGCGCACGAGATGAAGCTCGATCTCCGTGGCCCCCGGACCGAGCCGCCAACCCCCGACGTTCTGGTTGATCGCGGCGGCCAGGAGATCGGCGACCGCTCCGGGCACGGTCCCGGCCCCCGAGATGTAGGCGAGAAAGGCCGGATGGCCCGTGTACATCGAGAAGTCAAAGACGATCCGGCGGAGATAGTCGACGAGCTCATCGTCGCTCATTCCGTCCGCCGGGATGTCGAGAGCCACGTCCTCGCTCAGTTCCGAGGCCTTGAAGCCGCGGTCCACCGGCAGGTCCGGCAAGCGCCTGAGAAACTCTTCCCAGAGCTCGAGCGCGGCATCGCCCAGGGCGCGCGCCCGCGCCGGATCCCAGTCGAGATCTCGCACGGGGTCGGGGCGGCGTGGCGTGGTCACCGCGGATCGACGCTCATGACGGTCACCCGGCTCGTCAGACCCTTGATCTTGATGCGCTTCGGCTTCGTGGAGGAGATCTTTCGAAGCCGCTTGGACGCGAGGTCGCCGGCCGCCTCGGACACGATGATGTCGCCGGGCCTGCAGTGATCGAGCAGGCGGGCGGTCAGGTTGACGTCATGGCCCAGCAGGTCGTCGCCCTCGATCAGGGGCTCGCCCGCGTGCACGGCGATGCGCACCAGCACCGGCTCAGGCCGTCCATCATTGAAGCGCTCGATGGCAGTCCGCAGCGCCACGGCTCCCCGCACTCCCTGTGACGCGGACGGAAAGGCAAGCAAGAACCCATCGCCGAGCGACTTCACACACTCCCCCTTGGACGGGATGATCGCGCGCACGATCATGTCGTTATATTGCCTCAGAAGCTCCGCCGCGACCTCGTCGCCGCGGCGCGCGGTAAACGACATGAAGCCGGCGATGTCGACGAACACGATGCCCACAGTCGACCCGCGCGCGAGCTCGGCCAGCCGCTCGTTCGAGCCCTCGTCCTCGACCGCGATGCCGGCCAGGAGGTGAGCGGTCGAGAAGCCCAGTCGCGCAATCCGAGAGGGATTCTTGGCAACGGTTTCGGGCAAGACTGGCTCGAGCGCGCCGGCCACCTGCAGCACGGTGCCGATCTTGGTGTCGTCCTGATCGATGCGACTCCGATCAATGTTTCGCGCAGGTTCATCGTCAGAGACTCTACCGAGTGCGATACTGCTCGGGTTCGGACCTGCGACATCCATCGTCTTCACTGGAGGTCCCCAATGCGCGCCTGGCTCGCCGCTTTCAGCATTGTGGCGCTGCTACTCACCGGCTGCTCCGACGACACCGCCGAGTTCTGCGATCTCACCGTCGATCTCGAGCAACAGGCTGAGGACGAAGAGCTCGAGTTCGGCACCGAGGAGTTCCAGGACCGGTTGGACGAGATAGCCGACTCCGCGCCCGATGAGATCGAAGACGACGTCGATCTCATCGCCGAGGCCAGCGAGGACTTCGAGAACGCCGATCCCGACGAGGTGACCGAGGCGTCGGAGAACATCGAAGAGTTCATCGAGGAGAACTGCGAGGAGGAGGACTAGCTTCCGGGCACTCGCATCCGGAGTCGGTCGACGAGCTCGAAACTGACCGGGCTGCTGAGATCGATGAGCTCCCCGTCGCAGTTGAACTCGATCGAAGGGTCGGCGCGGATCTCGAAACGCGGAGCGCGCCTGGTCTCGACGCCGTCGATATCTCCGTGCGAGCCGCGCCTGACGGTCGTCACCAGCTTGAGGGCCGCGCCCACTCCTTCCGCCGGCAACACGCAGAGATCAAGGGCGCCGTCACCGGGATCCGCGTCCGGCCACACCTCGATGCCACCACCGGCCGTTCGCCCGTTGCCGACGCCGGCGGCCACGACCTCGGTGAACTCCTCACCGTCTACGACCAGGCGCCAGCGAGTGAGATCGGCCGCCGCCTTGGCGCCTCCGACCCAAAACGCAAGAGGGCCGAAGCGCTCCTTGACGTCGCCCTCGATCGCCTCGTTGACCTGGACGGGAAACCCTCCCATGCAGCCGTTGACGAACAGCCTGCTGATGTGGGCGCTACTGGCTCGGGCGACGTCGAGCATGATCTCGGTTCCGTCGACGAGCCGCTCCGCCGCGGTCACCGGGTCGGGGTCGATACCGAGGGTGCGGGCCAGATCGTTGCCTGTGCCCATCGGAACGAGCGCGAACCGCCGGCCCTCGAAGTCGTCGGCGAACCCGTTGATCGTGCAATTCACGGTTCCGTCTCCCCCCGCGACGACGATGAGCCCGTCGCCGTCGCCGAGAGTAGACCGGATGTCGTCTCCGAAGCTGGTCGCGTCGTCGGGTTCGACTCGTTCGACTGGGCCCAGCGGCGAGAGCCTCTCGGACACCGCTGCGAGCACCTCGTCGTCCGAGCCACCCGACGACGCGTTGGTTACCAGCACGACTTTGCTCATTCCCGGAAATTACCCCCCGCCCGAGAGGATTAACTGCGGAGGATCTGGAGTCCGGTGGGATTCTTCGAGCCACCCTGGGGCTCGACCGTTACCGCAACGGCCTCGACATTGGCGAGCGAGTGATCGGTCTCCAACGTGCCGAGCCCAGAGTCGGGGTCGAAGGTTCCCGCGCTGATCGGCTCGTCGTCCTCGATCAGCCATACCTGATAGGTGCGACCTTCGGGCGCATCCCTGAGTCCGTGCACCACGAAGACGCCGCCGTCGTCCGTGGGGAGCATGGCCCCGACCGCTTCTCCACCGGGGCTTCCGAGACGCATGCCGCCCTCGGAATCGGCGAGCTGGGCGATTCGGTCTCGCTCGAGCGCAAGATCGCTCTTGGTGTCGTTGAGGTCGCTCGTTGTCGAGATAAGAGCGCCGGCCAGCACGGCGACGATCAGAGCAACCGCCGCGACGGCCATGAGGCCGTAGGCCGGCCGTGAGCGCGGGAGTTGCGTAACGGTGGCCTCGCGCCCGGAGTCGACCGGCTCGGCAGGAGCGTCGGTCTCGCCGGGAGAGTCCAGGCGCGACTCTGCGGTTCGCGTCGCCACTGTGGCCATTACGCCCTCGACAAACCCAGGCGGGAGGGGCTCGGGGTCGACCGACAGCGCCAGAGCCGACACAATCTCCGTGTAGCCGTCCGCCTCCGCCACGCACTCGTCGCAGGAGACCATGTGAGCGCGCATCTGCTCGGTCTCCTCGGGCGTTAGAGCGCCGAGCACGTAGGCGGCGACTAGATCCTTCGTGTTCTCGTGCTTAGGTCTCATTGAATTCCGTCCGACTCGATAACACTTGGCGAAGCTTCGACAGGCCGTCTCGCAGCCTCGTCTTGGCGGTGCCCTCGGGGATGTCCAACTCCCGCGCAACCTCTCGGTAGGTACGGCCCCCGAAATATGCGAGGACCACCGCCTCCCGCTGCACTTTCGAAATCGACGACAGAGCCGTTTTCAGCTCCTCTCGCTCTTCCATTCCTGCTGCTAGTTCGGGTGTCGAGGGAGTCCCGGATGCTGCTTCGGCCTCGGTAATCAACGCATCTTTGGCCTTCCGCAGCGACTCCTCGTGGCGCACCAGGTCGATGGCCTTGTTCCTGGTCACGCCGAGCAAGAATGCCTGGAGGCTCCCCCGCTCGGCGTCGTAGGCGCCCGGGCGCCTCCACAGCGCGAGAAAGGCGTCCTGGGCGACCTCTTCTGCCATGGTCGGATCGGCGACAACCCTCTTGGCCAGCGCGTAAACAATGCCGCCATAAGTGTTCATCACCTCGCGCAGCGCCTCCTCGTCCTCTTCGGCCAGCCTCCGAACGAGCGCATGATCTTCTGAGCGGTCCACGCAGCAGAGACTATCTGCCGCCGTGATTGAATTCGTCGATTGGCGCTCGTCAGGATTGCCTCAGCCTATGGATATTTGATGGAAGCGCGGGTTACGGAGCGCAACCGCCGGGGACCAAAGGGCCCACCGGGGAAGTACGCTTCGGTCATGAGAGCCGATGTGATCAGACCCAGGAGGCCGTTCGCAGTGGCTCTCATCGCGCTTGCGCTCGTCGCGGTGGCGGTCTTTCGACTCCCCGAGGCGCTCATCCTCCAGATTCAGAGAAACGGTCCGTTCACAAGCGAGCAGGCGGACTGGGCCTACCGCCTGCTCGCGATTGCCGCGGCGGGACAGGCCGCCTTCGTCGGCTTCATGGTGCTCCGCATCGAGAAGGTCAAGAGCTCCATCGAGCGCGATCCCAAGCTGGCGGAGATGTCGAAGAGCCAGATCGCCGCGTCTCTGGGGCGGGCGGCCGCCGGAATGGCCATGCTGACGGTCGTCTACGGGCTCTCCGCCCTCTTCATCGGCGGCCAGAGGGCCGGGTTCTGGCTCTTCGTGGCCTTCACATTGGTCCAGCTCGCCTGGTACTACCGCCAGACCGGCGCGATCTCACAGTGGCTCGAGTTCCAGCCCGAGCCCACCCCAGAGCGGATTCGAAACGTGTGGCGGAGAGAACCGCCCGACTACTGTCCTCCGCTGGCCAGGGGGTTGACGGGCGGCGACAGGACTTGAGCGGGTTCGGGGGCGCCGCCGCCCCCGAGACCCCGGCGCTCATCTGCGGCCCTCGCACGCTCTCCTTCGGCCCCCTCGGCCATCTCCATCACCGGCTCGCCGGGCGCCTG
>JALZIB010000052.1 GCA_030860505.1 Actinomycetota bacterium | reverse complement strand
CGGTCACGTAACTCCGGTCATCGACAAGGCCTACCCGCTGGCCGAGGCGCCCGACGCGATGCGCCACCTCGAAGCCGGACACGCACGAGGAAAGATCGCGATCACGATCTGAGCCCCTACAGTCCGGCTCCAGCGGCGGGTGCGGGGTAAACCTCTTCCTGTCCACGATGCCCCGCGACATCACAGAGCGCGCCCGGAGGGATTCGAACCCCCGACCCTCGGATTAGAAGTCCGACGCTCTATTCCACTGAGCTACGGGCGCAGGTTTTCTTTAGCGGGTGGCACGAGCCGGAACCCACCATCCCGAGGATACAGCGGGGACACCGAACAACTGGGCCACGGTGGCGATAGTGGGGCGAGGTGCGCGCCGAGCGCGCATGAGTCCCGACAATCGCACGGGTCCACCCTTAAGCGGGTCCTCCCTCATCCGGGCCGACTTTGCTTGTGGGGCGAGGTGCGCGCTGAGCGCGCATGAGTCCCGACTATCACCCGGCGAGTCGCCACCTCGACTAGTCCTGGATCGCACTGGGCGTGAGAGCCCACCTCTCTCTCATGACGTCGATGACCTCGCGCGCCAGAGCGTCGTAACCGGTCGGCGTGAAGTGCACCCCGTCGCCGCCTCGTAACTGCGCGATGTCTCCGCGCGCGTCCCGGCCGAAGGGCGCGTAGCCTCCGCCGCGCGAAAAGCGCTCGTAGGTGTCGAAGAAGGCGGTCCCGGCATAGTCCTCGACCCCCTCTTCGTAGCTCTCGCTAAAGTCGCGCGCCAGGGAGTCATCGCCTTCGTCGGCCAGCGGAGGAAGGCCAACCCACACGACCCGGCCCCCGAGTTGCGTGGCGGCCGCCAGGAACTCATCGATGCGCTGCGAGTAGGCATCTGCCCAGTCCTGTCCGCCGCCGGGGATGACCCTTCCGTTGGGATAGATGATCGACTGGTCGTCGTTCACCCCGATGAGGACGACGACGACGTCGGGCTGGAACCGTTCTGCGATCTGGTCCATGCCGGAGACCCAGTCGAAGTAGTCGGCGCGCGCGAGCCCGGTCGAGAGACGGGCCTGGTCGACGAACTGAATGAGTGTGGGCTCGAAGGCGCGCCCGATTGCGGTGCTGAGTCCCATTGCGAGTGAGTCGCCCACGACGACCACTCGCAGCTTGTCGGTGGTGGTGGGTTCGCGCAGCACGAATGCTTCCTCGAGTACCTCCTCGTCATCGTCGTCGTCGGGGTCGATCTCCGGCAGGGGATCGGGTGTCCCGACCTCGGGAGCGACGCCGAAGTCCGTGGGGACGGCATCCGGCGCATCGGCGAACAACTCGCCTCCGGGGGGAGCGTCGGGGTCACGGCCCATCGCTCTTTGCAGGCCGTCGCTCACGACGCTGAGGCGAGTCGCATCGCTGATCGCCGCAAGAGGACTCAACACGGCAAGCGAAACACTTCGTCGCGTTCCGTCGGGGGCCGCCTCGGCCGAGCGCTTGAGCGACGGAGCTGCGAGCAGGACCCATAGCAACAAACCGACCATCATGACGACGAACACGCGCCCGGCCGGCGCGGCACGACGCCCACGGCGCCTGCGGCGCGGAGGGCGCACGACTCGCTCTGTGCTTGCGTCGTCTGGTCTCTCGAGGGTCTTCATGGCTTCCTCACATCAAAACTGAAAGTAGATGAAAGGCGCGACACCCTGGGGGCCCAAGGTGGTGATGACGAACAAGGCCAGGGCAAGGACCACTCCCTGAACCGCCGGGCTCATGCGTGAGAAGACCAGTTGTGCCTGGGTGGACGTGACACGAGGAAGCCACTGCAGACCGATGGTGCCCGCGATCACCGCGATCAGCAACAGCGACACGAGTGCGGCGGGTTGGGCCCATCCGGTCACGAGTCGAGCGAGCACATCGAACGCGCTGCCGAGTGAATCGGCGCGGAAGAAGACCCACCCGAGACACACGATGTGAAAGGTGATGAGCCGCTGGCGCACGATGGAGCCGGGATCGTCGTTCAGCGAGGGGAGCCCCCGCGCGGTGCGCCGGGTCCTCCGAAAGTGGCCGACCGCCTGGCCCCCTCCGTGCAGCGCGCCCCAGACGACGAAGGTCCAGGCCGCCCCGTGCCACAGGCCCCCGAGCACCATGGTGACGACGATGGTGACGTAGGTGCGGATCTCTCCCTTCTTCGAACCACCAAGGGGGATGTAGAGGTAGTCGCGCAGCCAGCGCGACAACGTCATGTGCCACCGTCGCCAAAAGTCCTGCAGTGAACGGGCGATGTAGGGGCGATTGAAGTTCTGGGGGAAGCGATAGCCCATCAGCGCGGCGATCCCGATGGCGATGTCGGTGTAGCCGCTGAAGTCGGCGTAGATGACGACAGCGTAGCCGTAGATCGCGAGCAGGACCTCGAGCGCGGCGTGACGCCCCGGATCCGCGAACACCGGATCGACGATCGTGGTGGCGACATAGCTCGAGATCACCACCTTCTTGAAGAGCCCGCCGAGAATCAAAAGCGCGCCGCGCGCGAAGTCGACCCTGCGCGGGTCGCGTGGACGGCTCAGTTGTGGGATGAGCTCGTCGCCCCGCACGATCGGTCCGGCGACGAGATGCGGAAAGAACGAGAGATAGAGGAAGAAGTCGAGCCACCCGGCCGGTTCGAGTTCGCGCCGGTAGATGTCGACGATGTAACTGATCGCCATGAAGGTGAAGAACGAGATGCCCACCGGCAGAACGACCTGCAAGAGAGGAACGAACGATTCGACGCCGACGCGATCCAGAGCGTTTGTGAGATTGAGGCTGAAGAACGAGTAGTACTTGAAGTAAGCGAGCGGCAGAAGCGTGACTGCGACGGACGCCACGACGGCGAGCCGGCGGCGAACGGCGTGCTCGGCCATGTGCACCGCGCGCGCGCCCAGCTGCGCGAGTGCGCTGACTCCGGCGAGAAGCCACACGAACCCCGGGTCCCACCACCCGTAGAAGACGTAGCTGGCGACCACCATGAAGACCTTCCACTGAGTGGTGGCGGGCTTCAGCATCCAGTGCGCCAAAAAGACGATGCAGAAGAAGATCGCAAAGTCCGTGGTTGGAAACAGCATCCCTTTGATTCTCGCCGCTGGACCCGAGCAAAAGGTGGAGCGGGTGGAGGGAATCGAACCCTCATCACCAGCTTGGAAGGCTGGAGCTCTACCATTGAGCTACACCCGCAGGCCCCGTCTGGTGTGGCCGGTGCAGCTTGTGAGCGTACCCGTTTCGCAGGCCTGAGCCCGCGCTCGCGAAAGCAATAACCGGGGCCCGGAAGGCCGGGCGACCTCTCTTGACGCCCGCGGCGAAGTCGACTTACCCCTGAGCCACAAAACCGTCGTGGTTGTGTGACTCGACGTTGGGCGCGAGGAAACGAGTCGGGGCGGGCGGATTCGAACCGCCGACCTCCTGCTCCCAAAGCAGGCGCCCTGCCAAGCTGGGCCACGCCCCGTCGCTGCGGACCCCACCGCTCTCGGTGATCCATGGAGGCCCGCCGCGAGCCTAATTCAGCGGAGCGGGCTCCCACTACCGCGAGGGACCGATCTGGCCCGATGGGAGCGCAACGTTGGAGGTTGACTCTTGACGAGAGAGGGTAACGGCCCATAATTGGACCTGACGGTTGTGCCAAAACGTGGGAAAACCCTAGATGCTCGGGAGCCGAGATCATCGATCTTCATCACCAGAGGCTTAGGGCACGAAGCCGTGCAGCCTTGCCGTCCCTCCGGCTCCTTCGTCTTTCTCCCGAGAGTTGCTCCGGCCCCGTTGCTCTCTTCGAGAATCATCAGTGGTGCGGTTTTCGACACTGGTTACGACGCGATCGGCTTGATTGCGAGCTCTAGACCGATAAGCGATCGGCGCGGCGATCGCGCCGGGACAACGAAGGAGGGCGGATGTTCCCAAGTAGCTTTGACTACGCGGCCCCCGAGTCGCTAGACGAGGTTCTCACCTTGCTCGCCGAGCGGCAAGACGAGGCCAAGGTGCTCGCAGGCGGTCAGAGTTTGATCCCCCTCATGAAGCTTCGCTTCGCGGCCCCGGCGCTCATCGTCGACATCAACCGAGTTCCGGGCCTCGACGGCGTCGAAGAGAACGGGAGCCAACTCCGCATCGGCGCTCTCGTCCGCAATTCGGAGCTCGAGCGCAACGAGTTGCTGAAAAGGCGCTATCCCGCAATGGCGGCCGCCGCTCCGCTGATATCGGACCCCATCGTCCGTAACCTTGGAACGCTGGGCGGTTCTCTGGCTCACGCCGACCCCGCCGGCGACTGGGGCTCGGTGATGCTGGCCCTGGGGGCCGAGGTCGTTGCTCGAAGCAGCTCCGGTGAGCGAGTGATTCCCATTGTCGACTTTCTTCAGGACACCTTCACCACCGCGCTCGAGCCCAACGAGCTCCTCACCGAAATCCGCGTCCCTCAGCCCTCTGAGTCCGCGGGAGGGGCCTATCTGAAGCTCGAGCGCAAGGTCGGAGACTTCGCCACCGTCGGGACCGCGGTGCACCTGGATCTGGACGGCGGAACGATCGGACGGGCCGGAATCGCGCTCACCGCGGTCGGCGCGACCAACATCAAGGCCGTCTCGGCCGAGAATGCGCTCGCGGGCGCCGAGCCGGCGCAAGAGGTCTTCGAAGAGGCCGCACGGCTTGCGGCCGATGAGGCAGAGCCGTTCGACGACGTTCGGGGCTCGGCCGACTACAAGCGCGCGATCGTCAAGACGTACGTGAAGCGCGGACTCGACCGTTGTCTGCAGCTTGCCCAGGGCCAATAGGAGGTAATGGTGGACATAACCGTCACGGTCAACGGCCGGTCAAGAACCGCCGATGTCGAGCCGCGTCTGCTCTTGGTGCACTTCTTGCGAGACACCGTCGGACTCACGGGTACACACGTGGGGTGCGACACGACGAGCTGCGGGGCCTGCACAATCCTGCTCGATGGCACGCCGATCAAGTCGTGCACGTTCTTCGCCGTACAGGCACACGGGCGCGAAGTAACGACCGTCGAGGGCATGATGCGCGACGGTCAGCTTCATCCCCTGCAGGAGGGTTTCAAAGAGGAGCATGGACTGCAGTGTGGCTTTTGCACCCCGGGCATGATGCTGGTTGCGGCGGCGCTGTTGGAAGAGAACCAGAGCCCGAGCGAGGAGGACATTCGGTGGGCGATCTCGGGCAACCTCTGCCGTTGTACCGGGTATCAGAACATCGTCAAATCGGTGCAGTGGGCGGCCGACAAGATGCAGTCCGAGCAGACCAAGGCTTGAAGGGAGAAGGTTCATGGCGGTAGAGGAGAAGCGGACCACTTGGCTCGGGACTAGCGTAAAGCGCAAGGAGGACGACCGCTTCCTTCAGGGCAGGGGCAACTACATCGAGGACGTGAGCCTGCCGAACATGCTGCACATGGCGATCCTGCGCAGCCCCTTCGCCCACGCGCGGATCGTATCGATCGACACCTCGAAAGCGCAGGAGCTCCCCGGCGTGGTTGCGGTCGTGACCGGCGAGCTGCTGGCCGAGCACAACCTCGCATGGATGCCGACTCTGTCGGGCGACACCCAGGCAGTGCTCGCCACCGACAAGGTTCGCTTCCAGGGCCAGGAGGTCGCCGCGGTCGTCGCGGAGAACCGCTACGTCGCCCACGACGCGCTCGAGCTGATCGATGTCGACTACGACCCCCTTCCGGCGGTGGTGGACCCCTTCAAGGCACTCGAGGAGGGCGCCCCGCTCATTCGCGACGACAAGGAAGGTCAGAAGGACAACCGCATTTATCACTGGGAGGCCGGAGACAAGGACGCTACCGACCGGGCTTTCGAGGAGGCCGACCTGGTGGTGGACCTGAGTACTCACTACCCGCGCTCTCATCCCGCCCCCCTCGAATGCTGCGGCTGCGTCGCCGACGTGAACCCGGCGAGCGGCAAGATCACCATCTACATGACCTCGCAGGCTCCTCACGCCCACAGAACCGTCTTCGCGCTGGTCACGGGACTGCCCGAGCAAAACATCCAGATCATCTCGCCGGATATCGGCGGCGGTTTCGGCAACAAGGTGCCGATCTATCCGGGCTACGTCATCGCCACCGCCGCCTCGCTGCTCCTCGGCCAACCGGTCAAGTGGATCGAGGACCGCACCGGTAACCTCATCTCGACGGGGTTCGCCAGGGACTTCCACATGAGCGGCGCGCTGGCCCTCAAGCGGGACGGCACCATATCGGGCGTACGGGTGAAGATGCTCTCCGATCAGGGTTGCTCGTACGCCGACGCACAGCCGAGCAAGTTGAAAGCCGGGCTCTTCCACATCGTCACCGGCTCCTACGACATCCCCGCCGCACACGTGGTGACCGACGGTGCGTACACCAATAAAGCAATGGGCGGGGTTGCCTACCGCTGTTCGTTCCGCGTCACCGAGGCCTCTTACCTGGTCGAACGGCTGGCCCACAGCGCCGCCACCGAGCTCGGTATGGATCCCGCGGAGTTTCGGCGGAAGAACTTCATTCAGCCGGAGCAGTTCCCCTATCGTTCCGCGACCGGCTTCACCTATGACTCCGGGGACTATGAGAAGGCCATGAACCTCGCCCTCGAGACGGCGGGGTACAGCGAACTGCGCGCCGAGCAAGAGAGACTAAGAGAGGAGGAGGGCAGGCTGCTCGGCTTGGGCCTGGCGACCTTCACCGAGGTCGTGGGCGCGGGACCAAGCAAGGACTACGACATCCTGGGCATCAAGATGTTTGACTCCGCCGAGCTGCGCGTGCACCCGACCGGCAAGGCGATCCTCAAGATCGGCGTTAAGACCCAAGGTCAGGGACACGAGACGACCTTCGCCCAGATCGTCGCCAACGAGCTCGGGATTCCTCCTTCGGACATCCTCGTCCACCATGGGGACACGGACAACACTCCCTATGGCCTCGGTACCTACGCGTCGCGCAGCACGCCGGTGGGTGGTGCCGCCACCGCCGTGATCGCTCGCAAGGTCAGGGACAAGGCCAAGAAGATCGCCGCTCACATGCTCGAGGTCAGCGAGGAGGACCTCGAGTGGGAGCTGGGGCGCTTCTTCGTGAAGGGCGCCCCCGACAAAGAGGCCACGATCCAGGATGTCGCCTTCGCCGCTTACACGAACCACCCGCCCGGCGTCGAGGCGGGTCTCGAGGGAGTCACGTACTACGACCCACCCAACATGACCTACCCGTTCGGCACCTACCTCGTCGTGGTCGAGGTCGATCCCGACACCGGTGAGTGGGAGGTCCTAAAGATGGTCGCAGTAGACGACTGCGGCGTGCGAATCAACCCGATGATCGTCGAAGGCCAGATCATGGGTGGGCTCACCGAGGGCTTCGCGATGTCGGCCATGCAGCAGATCTCGTTCGACGAAGAGGGCAACTGCATCGGCTCTAACTTCATGGATTACCTCCTGCCCACGGCCTGGGAGACGCCCAAGTTCGAGCTCGATCAAACGGTCACGCCCTCTCCACACCATCCCATCGGGGCCAAGGGGGTCGGCGAATCCGCCACGGTCGGTTCACCCGCCGCCTTCGTCAATGCGGTCGTTGACGCCCTCGCTCACCTGGGCGTAACCAACATCGACATGCCGGTGACCTCGGCGAAGGTTTGGGAGGCCATCCAGGGCGCCAAGACGAAGGCCACATAGGCCGGCGCATGAATGTCGAGGCGCTTGCAGCCGAGCTCTCGCGACGGCGGCAGCCGTTCGCGCTCGTCACGGTCTTATGGCGCAGGGCACCGTCGTCGGGCAAGCAGGGCGACAAGGCGATCATCCTCCCCGACGGCAAGCTCCGGGGCTGGATCGGTGGCGCGTGCGCCGAACCGGCGGTAATCAGAGAAGCCCTACGGGTGCTTGAGTCGCAGACGCCCCGGCTCGTATTTCTCGGCCCGCCTGCAGATCTTCCTGCGCGCCGGCGAGACGGGCTTGTCCTTGCCCCCATCGCCTGTCAGAGCGAGGGCGCGCTCGAGGTCTACATCGAACCCGTGCTGCCGGCGCCGCACCTGATAGTCGTCGGCGGCTCCCCCGCGGTCGACGGCTTGTGCGCGCTGGCCAAGGCTCTCGACTGGCAGACCACAGTCGTCGACGACGGTGGTCTGGCCGACGACCATGCGCCGGCCGACCGTGTGATGACGTCGCTCGATTTGAGCGCGGCCGGAGCGAGCGCCGACTCCTTTATCGTCATCGCCACACAGGGCCATTACGACGAGGACGCGCTCGAGCAGGCTCTCGCCACCGACGCTCCCTACATCGGGCTCGTCGCATCGCGCAGGCGCGCCGCATCGCTTCTCGGATATCTGCGCGATCGAGGCGTCTCGGATGAGGCGCTGGGCCGCCTGCATACGCCGGCCGGACTGGATCTCGGCCGGATCGCTCACCACGAGATCGGGGTGGCCATCGTCGCCGAGATAGTCAAGCTCAAAGCCGCGGGCGAACTCAGGCAACCGTTACGGCGTCACGCCGCGCCGCCGGAGGAGGTGGCGGTCGACCCCGTGTGTGGCATGGCCGTCGAGGTGGCCTCCGCACGGTACCGAGCCGAACACGAACAAGTTGTGCGCTACTTCTGCTGCCCCGCCTGTCTCCGGCTCTTCGAGTCAGACCCCGTGTCATACCTGACCTCCACAGCCTGACCACGAGCTTAGTGGCGCGGCTCAGTTTTGCTTGTCCCGCGCCTCTTCGACGGTCTCCTCAGCGGTTTCGTTGCCGCTGAAGGCCGTGCCCTCGGTGCGTCCGGGCGGAGCCGCAGAGGCCTGTTCGAAGTCGCCGCTCGGCGACTCGTTCGCTCCCTCGCCGAGGTTGACGTCCGTCCCGCAGCTTGGACAGGTGACCTGCCCGCTCATGGGGGCCGACGCGTGCTGGCCGAGCTCACTCGGCAGATCCTGGCCGCAATTGGGGCATTGTTGCTGTGCCATCGCGCAACTCCTCGGGTAGGACCGGCTACCACTCCACTTTTCCCACGCCGCTTTACTCTAAGCGGCGCGCGCTTCGGCGCGACCGTGCGAGCGCGTAAGACGGACGGATGCGATAGACAAGAGTTCGACAGTTGTGGGTTCCCAAGGGTGGTGGTGGTGAGGATTCGGTCCGTGCTCGGTGGGCTCGGTCTGACGAGCCTTGCCGGCCTCGCGCTGTACTGGCGCAAGAACCCCTCGGCTTGTCCCTATGGGGGCCGCGCCTTTCTCGCCGTGCCGCACCCGATCGTGACCAGGCCGCGTCTCCACGCCATCCTGGCTCCGCACGCGGGGGAACGACTGCTCGAGATCGGGCCGGGCACCGGCTACTACTCGCTCGACGTCGCGGCGGAACTTCGTCCCGGTGGCAGCCTTGAGATCTTCGACGTGCAGTCGAAGATGCTCGATCACACCATGCTCCGAGCCTCCGCGCGGAACCTGAGTAACCTGGTTCCGACCCTGGGCGACGCCCGCACACTTCCCTACGCCGACGATCGCTTTGACGGCGCCTTCCTCGTCACGGTGCTGGGAGAGATCCCGGATCAAACCGCGGCCCTCGAGGAGTTGTATCGAGTGGTGAGGCACGATGGACGAGTCGTCATCGGGGAGGTGTTCGGTGATCCGCACATGGTCTCCTACTCAGCCCTTGTCGATCGAGCGGTGCGGATCGGTCTCCAGCCGGACGAAAGAATCGGTGGTCGCCTTGGTTACTTCGCCCGTTTTCGGGTGAATAAGTCGGGGAAAGTTCATGCTGCGCGCACCTGAGTCACCGAAACCAGCGGCAGAAAAGGACGTCGCAGAGGTTCCCTTCGGCACCGTAAGGGCGCAGACTGTAAATAGGCTAACGTCACGACGCTACGCGGGAGAGAAAGAAGGTCGAGACGCAACCGTCGCCCGACCAGGGTGGCGGAGGGTATATAACCAGGGCGAGCAAATCCCAGCGACAGGGATGCCTCGGCTGGGGGCCAGGGGCCGTCATCCCCACTTCGTCCGCCTAGCGCGGTCTCTGGCTCCCAACCCGGGTATCCCAGTAGGAGGCACGGCCCCCAGCTCCCTATCCTCCTGATTCTCCGCGCGCCTGTTTCTTCCTGTACGACCCGAGCGACTTTCCCTCACCCCCGCCGACCGGGCCCGTTACACCCAGCCACTAGGATGCACACCATGGACACATCACTCATGACCACCTCGGAACGCATCGAGGACAACAAGGCCAAGTTGCGCGTCGAGGTACCCGAGGCGTCGCTCAAACCGGCGCTCGACGCGACCTACCGCAAGTGGGCCAACGAGATCAAGGTGCCGGGCTTCCGGAAGGGCAAGGTTCCCCGTCAGCTCATCGATCAGCGCGTCGGGCCCGAGGTCGTGCGCGAGGAGGCCTTTCGCGAGGCGCTTCCCAACTTTTACGTCGAGGCCCTTCAGTCCCAGGAGCTCGAGGCCATCGCCCCTCCCGAGATCGAGGTCGTGAGCTTCGAATCCGGAGAGCCGATCGTCTTCGAGGCGACCGTCGATCTCCGGCCCGAAGTGACGCTCCCCGACCTCGCCGCCATCACGGTCGAGGCGCCCGACACGTCCATCTCGGACGACGATCTCGCCGAGCAGCTCGAGCGCCTGCGCGACCGGTTCGCGGAGCTCGAGACCATCGGACGCGAGGCGCGCACCGGCGATTTCGTCGTCATCGACCTGAAGGGCTACCGGGGCGGAGAGCTGGTCGAAGGCGTCAGCGCCCCCGAACTTCTCTACGAGGTCGGCTCGAACCAGGGCCCGCCCAAGCTCGACGGCGAGGTCGCCGGCGCCAAGCCGGGCGACATCCTGAAGTTCACCGACACGATGCCGGAGGGGCGCGACGAGCCCGGCGGGCCGGAGGCGAGCGCGGACGGACCGCAGATATCCGGGGACGTCTCGTTCACCGTCCTGGTCAAGGAGGTCAAGGGCAAGAAGCTGCCAGAGCTGAACGAGGACTTCGCAAAGACCGTCGGCGAGTTCGAGTCCCTCGACACTCTGAAGGACGACCTGCGCACACGCCTGGGCGACTACCAGCGCCAGATGGCCGAGCAGCAGGTCCGTAACCTCGTGCTCGAGCGCCTGATCGAGGCCTCGGACCTCGAGGCCCCCGAGCGCCTGGTCGAGGAGGAACTCGGGCACCGGATGGGCCACGCCGAGCAGGACCTCCAGGCGGCCGGGATGACGCTGGCGCAGTACGCCGAGCAAAACGACACGACCGAGTTCGAAGTGCGCTCGGACATGAGGCAGCAGGCCGCTCTCTCGGTCAAAGCCGAGTTGTTGCTCGAAGAGGTCATTCGAACGACCGACGTCAAGGTGAACGACGAAGATGTTGGGCGCGAGATCGCGTACTTGTCGGCCCAGACAAACAGCGATCCAGGCGAGCTTGCGAAACAATTGGCTTCGTCCGGGCGTTTACGCGGGGTGGTGGCAGATATCATGCGGCGTAAGGCACTCGATTACGTGGTCGAGAACGTCAACGTCGTGGGACTCGAAAGCCCAGATAGCGCC
>JALZIB010000046.1 GCA_030860505.1 Actinomycetota bacterium | reverse complement strand
AAGGCGGACGGAGTCCGGAACGTTGGGCTCGACGATCAGTTCCCCATCGGCAGCGTCACCAAGGCGGTGGTCGCCGCCCAGGTGATGCAGATGGTCGAAGCGGGCGAGCTGGACCTTGACGACCCGGCCACCGATCACCTGCCCCCGGACCTCGACTTCGACACCAACGGGGCGACGATTCGCCATCTACTGGGGATGCAGAGCGGCATCCCGGACTACTGGACCGAGATGAAGCAGATCCTGTCGACCGATCGACAACGGGTTTGGACGACGGCTGAACTATTGGACCGGGTCCCCGACCACCGCCTTGACGCCGGTCATTTCGTTTATTCGAACACCAACTATCTGTTACTCGAGCTAGTGATCAAGCAGGTTAGTGGGCGACCGGTGGTCGACGTGTTGCGTGACGGCGTCCTCGACATCGACGGGATAGGGCGGCTCATCTATCAACCTGACGAAAAGCCCACCGCCCCCATGGCCATGCCCTATGGCGAGTCCACCGCAGCTTTGAAGAAGGGTGGGGGCTACCTTCCATCCATCGCTGCTGCCACTTCGGGCCCCACGACAGGTGCCATGGCAACGGACTCGCGATCTCTGGCGAAATGGTGGCAAGCCTTCTGCACCGGCGAGATCGTCTCCCAAGCTTCGCTGAACGAAATGGCAACCCTTCAGGACGGATACGGACTGGGGCTGTACAACCCGTACGGGGGGGTCGTGGGGCATACCGGCGAGGACATCGGATACGTGGCGTGGGCAGGCTGCTTACCCGAGGACGGGTCGGTCATAGTCGTGCTGAACAATCGCGTGGTCGAGGACATCGGCTCGATGGCCGGCCCCCTAGTGTTCGCAGTGACTTCGGCGGGTTCAGATTGAAGATCGCTCGCCGCGGTGACCGAGTAGGGCTCACCAACCGCGCCACAGCGGCGCCCCTACTTGACCTTGAACTCGCCGAGCATCCCGTGGAAGTAGCGACACGCACAGGCCACTAAAGGATCATCAAAGCGTTGAGCGCTGTCCTAACTCCCCGCACTCACAGGTGACGGTGCAAGCGAGAATCACGCGCCTAGAAGCCCGGCGAGTTCCTTCGCATTGCGCTGTGCGTAGTCGGCGAAGCAGTTGTTCATCAGGATGTGCGTGCTTTCGGCGCTCTCGCTCAGTTTCTCGATGCGGGGAACCCACTGCTCCAGCTCCTCCTTGCTGTAGTGGTAGCGGAAGCGCTTGCTGACGGATTTGCTCTCCCACTCGTCCACGTTGTGCCCGTGGAAGCGAACCACCGCGAGATCCGAGGTCGCCGCGACCACGGGAGGCATGGACGACTTGAAGCCCTGTGGCATATCGACGCACACGTAAGGGAGGCCGTGTCCTTCTAGGAACTCGAGCGTCTCTCTCTGATTGTCGTCCTTCA
This sequence comes from Actinomycetota bacterium, assembly GCA_030860505.1. Lineage (GTDB taxonomy): Bacteria > Actinomycetota > CADDZG01 > CADDZG01 > WHSQ01 > WHSV01. The sequence continues at coordinate 37,894 of JALZIB010000046.1, read as the reverse complement.
TCCAGAGAGCGTTCCTGAGCTCGACGCAGATCTTGAGGGGGGCGGAGCGGTGCGCGCACTCAAGGATGTAGTCCTTGTTGCGGCGCGAGATCGTGAACCACGGCGGAAACTGAAAGAGGAGAATGCCGAGCTTGCCCGCATCGTTCAGCGGCGCAAGCGCGGAGAGGAACCGATCCCACACGACGTCGATGGTCTTGGCGTCGAGGTCCTTCGGATAGACGTTGCGCTTGTCGGTGGAGACGTCGAGGTCCTTGTAGAGGGCGTCGACCTTGGTCGGATGACCGGTGAGCAGCGAGAACGCCTTGATGTTGAAGGTGAAGTCCTCGGGCGTGCGCTCGGCCCAGCGCTCGGAGTTGGCCTCACTCGGCGGGAAGTAATAGGTCGAGTCGACCTCGACCAGAGGAAACTGCGAGGCGTAAAATTGCAGGCGCTTCTCTGCGGTCTTGGCCTCCTTCGGATACCAACCCGACTCGATCAGGGTCTTATCGGTCCATGACGCCGTGCCCACGAGAAGCTCGCCCATGCTTGTCTCTTGTCCTTTCGCGATCCCGTCTTGTCCTGGCGCGATCCCGTCTTGTCCTGGCGCGATCGTCGAGACGATCGCTGGAGACGATCGCTGGAGACGATTATCCCGGACGGACCGGGTGCGCCGGCGTTCGCGTCACATCAAGTCCTCTCTTGGTGGCCTCCTGCGCGAACCAACGAGCATCGCGCACCGCACAGCACCCAGGGTCGTTGTTGAAGTAAACGTATGCATCGACATCGGCGAAGTCCGTGCGCAGTCTCTCCGTCCAGGTTGCGAGCGCGCTGCGCCCGTAACAGGGAGCGGGAGTCGCGGCGCCGGCGTGCAGCCGCAGGTAGGTCCACTCGGCGGTGCACCACAGCGGTGTCAGTGGTTTCGAGTCCCGGTCCGCGAGGCACAGCGCGGCCCCGTGCTTGTCGAGTAGAGAACGCGTCGCGTCGCTCCACCACGACGTATGTCGGAACTCCACAGCGACGCGCACGTCCTTGGGGAAACGCTTGAGTGTGTCGTGCAGCAGGTCGTGATCGGCGCGCAGCGTCGGGGGCAGTTGCAGCAGCACGGGGCCGAGCTTGCCACCGAGATGCTGCGCCCGCTCGAGAAAACGAGCCACCGGCTCGGCCGGATCTCGCAGCCTCTTGATGTGGGTGAGGTAGCGGCTCATCTTCACCGCCATGATGAAATCGGCGGGAGTGGACTGCGTCCAAGCAGCGAAGCGTTCGCCCTCCGGCAGCCGGTAGAACGCGTTGTTGGACTCGACGGTGATGAAGCTCTCGGCGTAGAAGGCAAGCCACTCGCGCTGGGGAATGGTCTCGGGATAGAAACGCTGCTTCCAGTCCCGGTAGTGCCACCCCGAGGTACCGATGATGACCCTCATGCCGACCTCCTACCCCGCACGTAGGTGGCCAATGCTGGCACACTAGGGCGTGATGTGGCGACGGCGCGTGCGACCAAGAGCAGGTCAGGAGTCGGTGTGGGACTACCCCCGGCCCCCGCGCGTCGAGCCCGCCTCCAAGCCCATCAGCGTCATGCACAACGGTGTCGAGCTCGCCCGGTCCGAGCGCGCGCTGCGCGTGCTCGAGAAGGCGTCGCCCCCGACCTTCTACATCCCTCGAGACGATGTCGTTATGAAGTACCTCCACGCCACGACCGGGCATACCGTCTGCGAGTTCAAGGGCGTCGCCTCCTACTTCGACCTCGAGGTCAACTCGAGGGTCGCCTCGAGGGTCGCGTGGACCTACGAGGACCCCAAAGAGGGCTTCGAACAGTTGCGGGGCTGCATCTCCTTCTACGCGAGTCGCGTCGACGCCGCCCACGTCGGTGACGAGAAGGTCACGCCCCAGGCCGGAGACTTCTACGGGGGCTGGATCACGGCCGACGTCGTCGGTCCCTTCAAAGGAGAGCCCGGCACCCTCGGCTGGTGATCAGCTCTTTGAGTGACGCTCCCGGTAGGAGCGCATGCCGTCGGAATAGTCGACCATCGGCTCCGGGTAATCGAGCTTGGCCCGGGCCTCGTCGTCGAGCTTCCACGGCTGGTGCACGGCCTTGCCCTCGACACCGGACAGTTCGTCGACGTAACGCCTGACGTAGTCACCACTCGGGTCGTAGCGTTCCGCCTGTCGGATCGGGTTGAGCACCCGGTAGGGGCGCGTGTCGTTTCCCGTGCCCGCGCTCCACTGCCAGTTTCCCGAGTTGTTCGCCATGTCCCCGTCGACGAGCAGATCGAAGAAGTGCCGGGCCCCCCAGGTCCAGTCGACGTAGAGGATCTTCGTCAGAAAAGACGAGGTGATGAGGCGCGCTCTGTTGTGCATATAGCCCTCGCGCTGCAACTGGCGCATGCCTGCGTCAACGATCGGGTAGCCCGTGCGTCCGTCCCGCCACGCCGCGAAGGCATCTTTGTCTTTGGTGCGATCGTCGCCGCGCGCGCGATAGTCGGAGCGCGGGTAGTCCGGTGTCACGGCGAGGACCTGGTGGTAAAAGTCGCGCCAGCACATCTGCCGCACGAACTCAACGCCTCCCGCCCTACCGCTCGCTCGCTGTTCGACGTAGCGGGAAGAGAGGCATCCGAAGTGAAGGTAGGCGCTGAGTCTCGAAGTGTCATCGGCGGCGAGATCGTCGTGTCCCTGCGCGTAGCCACCGAGCCGGGTGCGCATCCAGGCGTCGAGTCGTCGTCGTCCCGCGCTCTCTCCACCCTCGGGAAGCTCGGCCGAGGGGCTTCCCCTTACGAGCGAACTCGGCGCGGGCATGCTGCCGGCGTCGACCGACTCGGGCCACTCGATCAAGCGCGGCGTTTGATGCACGCTACGGCGCGGAGCCGACTTCCATTTGTTGAAGTAGGGCGTAAACACCTTGAAGTGGTCGCCGTCGCCCGGCGTGACCGCGCCCGGAGGCACAACTGTGACGCCCTCGAAGGTCTGGAACTCGACGCCCCGTTCGACACACGCGGCCCGCAGCATTCCTTCCCGCCGCTGGGCGTAGTGGCTGTAGTCGGCGCTCATGTAGAGCGCTTCGGCCCCCGCCTCGTCGATGAGCGCCATGGTGGTCCTCACGTAATGGCCGCGGCGCGTGACGAGCCGTGCTCCCCTGGCGCGGAGCGACGCGTCGAGATCCTTGAGTGAGTCGATGAGGAAGTGCACTCGATTGGGGCGGCCGTAGCGGCTCTTCAGGATGCCGTCGTCGAACACGAAGGCGGGCACCACACCGTCGGCTCGGCGGAGCGCCTCGTAAAGGGCGGGATGGTCGTGCAGGCGGAGGTCGCGCGTGAACATCACGAGTGCGGTTCGCAATGCGGGCGTTCCTAGGTTCGACGTCGCTCGGCCACTGCTTCCTTATGCCCATTCATCACGCGATCCACCACAGTTGATTGTGGGCAGTCATATACGCGCTGAACGCGTATCAGCGCCCACAATCAGAGCTCGGGCTTGTCCTCGAAAGTCGTCGACGGCTCGGCGTAAAGGCGCCGAGAGATGCGCCCGGCGAGCCTGGCCAGGCGGCCGGCCTCCACCGCCCGGCGCATGGCGTCGGCCATCACTGCCGGATTCTGCGCCCTGGTGATCGCGCTCGCGAGCAGAACTCCGGCACAGCCCAGCTCCATGGCCAGGGCTGCATCGGAAGCGGTGCCGATGCCGGCGTCGAGGATGATCGGCACCGACGCCCTCTCGATGATGATCGAGAGGTTGTAGGGGTTGAGGATCCCCATGCCCGATCCGATCGGAGAGCCGAGCGGCATCACGGCCGCGCAGCCGGCCCCTTCGAGCCGGGCCGCCAGGATGGGGTCGTCGGTCGTATAGGCCAGTACCGTGAAGCCGTCGTCGACGAGCTGCTCGGACGCGTCGATGAGCTCGGGCCCGTCCGGGAGCAGCGTCTTGTCGTCACCGATGACCTCGAGCTTGATCCAGTCGGTCTCGAACGCCTCGCGCGCAAGTCGGGCCGTGAGCACCGCATCGCGAGCCGTGAAGCAGCCAGCCGTATTGGGAAGCACCTTGATGTCGTGGCGTTCGAGCACGTCGAGGACCGAGCCGCGCGCGTCGGGACTGATTCTCCTCAGCGCGACGGTCGCCATCTCGGCCCCCGAGGCGACCAGCGCGGCCTCGATGGCGTCGACGCTGCTCGCCCCACCCGTCCCGATGAGGAGGCGGGAGCCGAACTTCTGTCCCGCGATGACCAGAGGGTCATCGATGCTTTCCGCGCCGCCACCGATGGCGCCGAGGACCTCGACCCGGTCGTCCTCCGCCAGCGTCGTTCCGTCCCATTCGGAGCGGACCACGACCTCGCCGTTCAGGGCAACCGCGATGCCGGCCCCTCTGGAGCGAGATCCGTAGCGGTCGATCACCGAGGTCACCGTCGCCCCCTCTGCGAACTCGGCCTCGCGCCCGTTCAGCCGGATATTCATCGCCTGCTCCTCGTCGAAGAGCCGGCGCCGGCCACAGGCGCGCCGAACCGGTCCGGCGAGAAGGGCTCGATGATCTCGGGCGTGACACCGGTTACGAGCAGCTCCGCGATGGCGGCCGCGGTCACGGGGGCCAGGAGGATGCCGTTTCGATAGTGTCCGGTAGCCGCGACCAGTCCCTCGACGGCGGTGGACCCGAGGAGGGGCGCGTTGTCGGGGGAGCCGGGCCGCAGGCCGACCGCGGTTTCGACGAGCCCCATCTCCGTAATGCCGGGAAGAAGCTCGAAGCCCGCTCGCAGGAGCTCGTGCACGGCGCCCGCCGTGACGCGCTCGTCGAAGCCCAGCTCCTCGACGGTTGCGCCGAGCACTACCCTGCCGTCGGGGCGGGCCACGATATAGGCGTCGAGCCCCCGGATGGTGTGGGTCGACAGTCGCTCCTCCGCCTGCCCCCTGAGATGGAGGAGCTGTCCCTTCACCGGCCGCACGGGAGGGAGCACGCCGGGCGGGAGCCCGCCGATGGACCTGGGCGACGCCCCGGTGGCGAGGACCAGCTTGCGGCACTCGAGGCCCGTCCCGTCGTCGAGGCGGACCCCCTCGACACCGGCGTCGGTCACCTCAGCCGAGCGAACGCGCTCGTGCAGGACGGTCACTCCGGCCCTCTCGCAGGCCACGACGAGCGCATCGACCAGGGCCCGGTTGTCGACCTGGTGATCGTTACGCACGAGAATACCGCCGCGCGTCGACGGGGCCAGCGCAGGTTCAAGCGCGCGGCACTCCCCCCCTCGCAGCCGTTCGACGTCGAGTCCCAGGCGACGCTGGAAGTCGAAGAGATCACCGAGCGCCGCGTTGTCGTCGGAGTCGCGCGCCACGATCAGGGTGCCGCAGCGCGCGTAGCCACAGTCCCGACCCGATGCGGAACCGAGCTCCGCTGCGAAATCCTCGTAGAGTGCCGCGGATTCGAGGTTGAGCGCGAGCAGCGCTTCCTCTCCGAAGTGAACCTCGGTGACGGGCGCAAGCATGCCGGCCGCCGCCCACGACGCTCCCCTGCCGGGCTCCGGATCGACCACGGCGACCGTGAGGCCGGCCTGGGCGCTGCGCCAGGCGATAGACAATCCGATCGCCCCGCCGCCGGCGACGACGACCTCAACAGGCTTCATGCAATCAAGTATAGGAAGCGTAGGCGGCAGGTCAGCCGAGGATGGCTGTGAAGCGAGCTCCTGTGAGCTTGTAAGCTCTGCCCGATCTCGAGGCGTCCAGTTGCTCGAGCAGCGATCCCTCCGACAGGACGAGGGACTTTCTGAGGTGGACGACCGTGCCCAACTGCGGCTCGCTCAAGAACTCGACGCTGTCGACGAGCGACCTCATGAGGAAGATCCCCCTGCCGCTCTCCTCGGTCGGGTCGAGCGCTTTAGCGTCGCTGAGAGAGAGTTGATCGAAGCCGACCCCGCGGTCTTGAATCTTGATTTCGGCCATTTCCGGGGTAAGCGCGATCTCGACGGCGTAGTCGTCACCCGCTCCGTTGGCGTGCTTGAGCACGTTGGTACAGGCTTCGGTCACCACGAGCTCGACGTCGTGCACGCAGTTGGGCTCGATCCCGAGATTGGCCATCGTCGATCCGAGGATGCGACGGGCCGCCGGGATGCTCGACGATTCGCGCGGTAAGGTGAGAGAGAAAACGAACTCCATAGTGGGAATCTTCCCGCCGAAACCGCAGGTAAACGCACGAAAAGGCCTCCGGCGGAGGGCGGGCGGACGCCGCTTTCTACGAGGCCTTGATCACCTTTCGCAGTGAGTCGATTGCCCTCTCGGTGTCGTCGAACGACACGTCTCTGTGGGTCACGAGGCGCATGACGGGGGCCGGGCCCCCGAGCGTCAGGACGCCCTCGGCGCGCAGCGACTCGCTGACCTCGGTCCCGGTCAAGCCGAACGTCCCGAAGTCGACGTAGACCATGCTCGTCTCGACTGCGTCGAGATCGACCGAATTCGGGTCCATCTCGGCGAGGGCTTCGGCAAGCCTCCGAGCGTTGGCGTGATCCTCGTGCAGGCGCTCGGGCCCGGTCTCGAGCGCGACGCGCGCCGCGGCGGCGAGCACCCCGGCCTGGCGCATGCCGCCCCCCAATCGCTTGCGCAGCCTGTGTGACTCCCTCAGCACGGCGGCCTCACCGACCACCATGGAGCCGACCGGGGCGCCCAGTCCCTTCGAGAAACAGAAAGTCAGCGTGTCTGTGCACCCCGCCCACTCCGAGGCCGGCGTGCCGGTGGCCGCCTCGGCGTTGAAGAGGCGCGCGCCGTCGAGGTGCAGGGCGACGCCGCGCTCGCGCGCCACCTTGGCCACCGCCCGGGCCTCGTCGATCGGAAAGATCCGGCCCCCGGCCGCGTTGTGGGTGTTCTCCATCGCGACGACCGCCGTGCGTGGGTTGTGCTCGGTTCCGGGCCGGATGGCGCCGCCGACCTGATCGGCGGTAATGACGCCGTTGACGCCGGGCAGCGGCCGCATCATGAGGCCGAGATGCGCGGCCACAGAACCGCCCTCGTAGTGGAGGAAGTGGGCCCCAGCGTCGCACACGACCTCGTCGCCCGGCCCCGCGAGCGCCCCCAGCGACACCTGGTTGCCCATCGAGCCGGTGGGAACGAACAGGCCCGCCTCCTTTCCGAGGAGGGCGGCGGCGTAATCCTGGAGCGCGTTGATGGTCGGGTCATCGCCGAAGACGTCGTCGCCGACCTCGGCGGCGGCCATGGCCCTGCGCATCTCTGGGGTGGGGCGCGTAACGGTGTCGGAGCGAAGGTCTATGAAGTCGGTCATCGCTCCATGGTAAGGGGCCCCGGACGCTTAGCCGAAGAAGACCTCGGCCGTCTCGTAGATCTCGGGATCGATCGTCTTGAGCGTGCCCACCGCATCGCTCAGAGCCACCCGCTCGATGTTCGGCCCCCTGAGCGCGACCATCTTGCCGTAGTCGCCATCGCTGGCGCAGTCGATGGCCGCGATCCCGAAGCGGGTCGCGAGCACACGGTCGTAGGCGGTGGGGGTGCCCCCGCGCTGAATGTGACCCAAGATCGTGGCCCTCGTCTCGTAGCCCGTGCGCTTCTCGATCTCCTTTTCCAACAGGACCCCGATGCCCCCGAGCCGGACGTGGCCGAACGAGTCGGTACCGTCCTCGGTCGTCGTGACGTCCTCGCTCTCGAGGGGGACGGCCCCCTCGGCGACCACCACGATCGAAAAGGTCCGGCCCGCTCGGTGCCGGTGACGGATGTGCTCGCAGACGCCCTCGATGTCGAAGGGACGCTCGGGCACGAGGATCGAGTCACCGCCCCCCGCGATGCCGGCATAGGTCGCGATCCATCCCGCATGACGGCCCATGACCTCGACGACCATCACCCGGTTATGCGACTCGGCGGTGGAGTGGAGCCTGTCGATCGCATCCGTACAGATCTGCACGGCCGTGTTGAAGCCGAAGGTGAAGTCGGTCGCGCTCAGGTCATTGTCGATCGTCTTGGGCACGCCGACCACGGCGACCCCCTCCGAGTGCAGCTTGTCGGCGACCCCGAGGGTGTCCTCGCCTCCGACCGCGATGAGGCAGTCGATGCGCTCGTCGCGGAGGCTCGCTTTGACCCGCTCGACGCCTCGATCCTCCTTGAAGGGATTGGTGCGGGACGATCCGAGAATCGTCCCGCCGCGATGGAGGATGCCTGAGGTGTTGTCCGGCGTGAGGTCGATGCGTTGGTCGTGCAGGACCCCGCGCCAGCCGTCTTTGTATCCGACGATCGCGTGCCCGTACCGGTTGACGCCCTTACGGACGACCGCCCTGATGACCGCGTTGAGGCCCGGGCAGTCTCCTCCTCCGGTCAAGATGCCGATGCGCGCCACTCGCCCTCCTTCCTCCGACTGCCGTGATTGACCAGCGATGAACCTAACCGTCGCCGGAGCCATGCTCAATCAGGAGACGCCGGGGGCCGATAAGGGACCATGAGCCGGTTTCGCTCGATGCTTGCGCGCGTCTCTCTGGTGGCCTTTGCGGCGGCCGCTCTCGGCGCGTCCGCGATCACCCAGATGGCCTCGGCCGGCGATCTCGAAACGGTCAGGGAGCGCGCCCAGAGCGTCGCCGACGAGGTCACGCTTCTCGAACGCAACCTCGAGGACCTCCACGACCGAAGGGAGCGCCTCGAGGACGGCATCGTCGAGTCGAGCAGCCAGATCGGAGCGCTCGAGTCCACGATCGCCGAGGTCGAAGACGAGGTCGCGGCCGCCGGGGACCTCTACATCGCCCGCGCCATCGAGGCCTACAAGGGCGGAACGACCGGCATGCGTCTCGAGATGATGCTGGCCGCGGAGTCGGTGTCCGAGCTCCTCGCGGTCGCGGAGATGAACAGCGTCGCGGTGTCGATCGATCAACGACGACTCGAGGAGCTCGAGGACGCGCGCGCCGAAGTCGAAGAGGTGCAGGACGATCTCGACCGTCGCAAACAGGAGCAAATAGAGGTGCTCGCCGAAGTCGAGGCCATCTCCGCCGAGATGGCCGTCACGCTCGATGATCGCCGGGGGCTTCTGGCCGAGCTCGCGGACGAGGTCGAGGAGCTCGAGAAGCAGGTCCGGCGCGAGGAGCAGCTCGCTCCCGAGCGGCCACCCGAGCCGGTCGTCGAGCCGCCGTCCACGGTCACGCCGGCCGCGCTCGCGACCTCGGATGTGCCCGAGGGCTACGTCTCCACGGGTGTCACCTTCGGGGGCGTAGCGTCCTGGTACGGTCCCGGCTTTGCCGGCAACCTGACCGCCAACGGCGAGATCTACGACCCGATGGGCCTCACGGCGGCAAACAAGGAACTGCCCTTCAACACGTTGTTGTTCGTGAAGTACAACGGCCGGGGAGTGGTCGTGCGGATCAACGACCGGGGGCCGTATGCCGGAGACCGCATCATCGATCTCTCGCAGGGGGCCGCCGAGACGGTCGGGATGAGCGGAATCGGCTGGGTGGAGGCCACGATCGTGGTGAAGAAGTAGCTCCTCCGAACTTACGAAGCTTCGGCTTCGGCGAACCGCTTGACGAGGCACACGGTCGTCCCGTCCGGCCCGATCTGAATGTCGACTTCATCCATGAGACCACGCATGAGGTCGAGGCCGAAGCCGCCTATCCGCTCTTCGAGCTCGGCCTGAGTCTCGCGCGAGGGGTGCGAAGTCTTCGACCACTGCTGGTTCGAGTAGTCCTGAATGTAGAAGCGGGCCGCGTCGTGATCGACCTCCCACAGGATCTCGGGTGAGGGATCGTCGACTCGTTGTCCGTGGAGAAGGGCGTTGGTACAAGCCTCGGTCACGGCGACGAGACAATCGAAAGCGTGCGACGCGTCTGCGCCGACCCTGCTCAGGTCGGAACGTATCTTTTTGCGAACGCCGGAGAGGCTCGCCTTGTCGGCCAGCGGATGCTTCTTTACAGGCACCGTCTCGCTCCGCTCGTACAAACCACTCCCGTGGGCAGGGATTCCGTCATCCTCGTGCGTCGTCATGTTAAAGACTTGACACCACAGTTGGGGGTCAAACCGTTATTTGGGCACTATCCGCTCTTTGCCCCCTTCGGCGAAGTATCAACCATCTACGAAAGGCAGAAGTGGACCCGGACATCCTTGCGGGCGCCGAGGAATTCAGTTTCGTCGGTGGCCCGGTCGGAGCCTTGCTGATTCACGGCTTCACCGGCAGCCCTCAGGCGCTTAGAGGGCTGGGCGAGTACCTCGCGGCGCGGGGCATCGCCGTCGAGGGCATCAGGCTCCCCGGCCACGGGACCACCTGGCAGGACCTGAACCTGCGCAGCGCACACGAGTGGGTCGCCGCGGTGGAACAAGGTTACGAGAAGGTGGCTGCGGACCGCGACAAGGTCTTCGTGGTGTCGTTGTCGTTCGGCGCCGCTTTAGGCATCGACTTCGCCGCGCGTCATCCCGGCAAGGTGGCGGGACTCGTGACGCTCGCGGGCATGGTCTTCACCAAGGATCCACGTCGCTTTCTCGCCGGCGCGATCCGCAGGATGTCCAAGTCGATCCCGGGCGTGGGAAACGACATCGCGGACCCCGACATGCGCGAGATCGTCTACGAACGCTTTCCGACCTCGGCCGGATACCACATGCTGCAGTTCATCAAAAGGGCGCGCCGGTCGCTCCCAGACGTCCACTGTCCGCTTCTAATCATGCATTCTCACCACGACCACACGGTTCATCCCGACAACGCCACGGACATCCTCCGCCGCGCCGCCTCGACGGACAAACACCTCGTCTGGGTGGACGACAGCTACCACGTCATTACCCTGGACGTCGACAGGGACAAGGTCTACGAGACGACCTACGAGTTCATCAAGGAGAGAAGCTGACAATGCCCTCTGAGACCGTCACTCTGGCCGGTCACATCATCGACTCGCTGACGCTGCCGAAGGTCCTCGATGAGATCGTGAACGCCGGGCACGGCTATCGCATCGTCGAGTTGAACATCGGGGTGCGTCACGACGACACCTCCTTCGCCCGGGTCGAGGTGACGACCGGCGACGACCCGTCGATGACGCACCTGCTCGACCAACTGCGCGTCCACGGCGCAAACCCCGACAAGGTCGAAGACGCACGACTGGCGGAGGCCGATATGGACGGCGCGCTCCCACCGGGCTTCTACTCGTCGACCAACCTCGAGACCGAGATCCGCATCGACGGCAGGTGGCTGCGCGTCACGCATCCTGAGATGGACTGCGGCATCGTCATCGAGGGCGACGGTGCACGCACCGTTGCCATGGGCGAGATCCGCAAGGGTATGAAAGTCGTGATGTCCGGCCTCGGTATCCGCGCGCTGCCGCTCGAGCGCCCCAGGGGTGACGACAGGGAGGCCTTCGGGTTCATGAGCTCCGACGTCTCCTCTGAGAAGCCCAAAGGATTGATGCTCGACCAGGTCGCCCAGCAGATGAGGGACGTCAAGGCGTCAGGCAAGCGCATCATGTGGGTCGCCGGGCCCGCGGTCGTGCACACCGGGACCGCACCGGATATCAGCGCTCTCATTCGCGCCGGTTACGTCAACGCGTTCTTTGCCGGCAACGGCGTCGCCGCGCACGACATCGAGTCGCACATGTTCGGTACCTCGCTCGGAGTACATCTCGACCGGGGCACACCCGCCGAGCACGGCCACGAACACCATATCCGCGCGCTCAACGAGGTCCGGAGACACGGCTCGTTCAAGGCGGCCATCGACGCCGGGTCGTTCTCCGACGGCGTCGTCTATCACCTCGTGAAGTACGACTGCGACTACCTCTTCGGCGGCAGCGTGCGCGATGACGGACCGATGCCCGAGACCGTGACCGACATGATGGAGGTGCAACGTGAGTTGCGCGAGATCATCTGGGGTCCCGGAGGTGACGAGCTCGTCGGTTATTGCATCGTCGTCGGGACCATGCTGCACGGAATCGCCACCGGCAACTGTCTGCCGGCCTCGGTCCCGTTCGTGTGCGTCGACATTAACCAGGCCACGGTGACCAAGCTCATGGATCGCGGCTCGTGGCAATCGATCGGGATCATCACGGACCTGAGCCTCTTCGTGCGCGCCCTGGTCGAGCGACTGGCCCCCGAGGAACTGCTCGGGCGTAGTGAGTAACTTCGCGGATGCCGCAATCTGGAGGCCAGTCGCGAACTCAACACGACGGGTTGGCGGTTTCCGACAGGAAGGAGTGCTCATGCACAGAGGTTTGCGGGCCAGGACGGCACTGGCCCTCGCAGCAGGACTGGTAGCGGCAGTGCCGCTCTCGGGAGTGGCTCAGGCGGGAGGTTCTCCCCTCTCCACCGATCTGACAGGTGCCGAGGAGGCCCCCGGCCCGGGCGACCCCGACGCCACGGGATTCGCCGCTCTCCGGCTCAACCAGGGCCAGCGCACGGTTTGTTTCGACATCAACTGGGCCGACATCGACGGCACCGTCAGCGCGGGCCACATCCACGAGGGCGACGCTGGAACAGCCGGACCCGTCGTCGTGACTCTGTTCCAGGGCGCTTTCGATGGCACCGACGAGGTGTCGGACTGCGTGACGGCGGAGCGCTCGCTCATAAAAGAGATCCGCAAAGATCCAAGCGACTATTACGTCAACGTCCATAGCGACGTCTTCCCCGCGGGAGCAGTGCGCGGTCAGCTCGGCGACTAAGGCCAACTCGAAACTCGAATGAAGGGGGCCGGCCATCGCGCCGGCCCCCTTAATTGCTCAGGGCTGCAGTCGTTCCTTGAGGATCGTCGCGAGGTCCGGCGTCGAGATGGGCTCGAGCTCGTAGGTCGCCCGCACTGCGGGCTTGTCGATCTCGCAGATCTTGCGCAGGTCGATGGGTGTCGCGATCAGAACGACGTCCGCGTCGGATGAGTTGATGGTGTCGCTCAGGTCACGGCGCTGCTTGTCCGAGTAGCCCATGGCGGGGAGCAGCTCGTGTCCGATGTGCGGGTAGCTCGCATAGACGTCCCTGATGGAGCCCGCTGCGAACTCGCGCGCGTCGACCAGCGACGCCGCCCCGGCTCGCTTGGCGGCAACGACACCCGCGCCGTAGCGCATCTCGCCGTGAGTCAGCGTGGGTCCGTCCTCGATCACGAGCACACGTTTGCCGCGCAGCGCATTCTCGTCGTCCACGGTGATCGGTGAGCGGGCTTCGACGACCTGAGCGTCGGGGTTGAGCACTGAGATGGTTTTTCGCAGAGCTGCAAGGTCTTCGTCTTCCGCCGAATCGACCTTGTTGATCACAACGACATCGGCCATGCGCAGGTTCGTCTCGCCCGGATGGTAGAGGGTCTCGTGTCCCGCGCGTAGAGGATCGGCGACGGTGATGTGGACGTCCGGTGCGTAGAAGGGAAGATCGTTGTTGCCTCCGTCCCAGACCACGACGTCGGCCTCGGCTTGCGCACGCTCCAGGATCGCTCCGTAGTCGATTCCTGCGTACACGATCGATCCCTGCGAGAGATGAGGTTCGTACTCCTCGCGCTCCTCGATCGTGCAATCGGCATCGAGCAGGTCGTCGTAGGTCTCGAAGCGCTGCACCGCCTGCTCGACCAGGTTGCCGTAGGGCATCGGGTGACGTACGACTGCGATCTTGAGCCCGAGATCCTTCAGACAAGCCGCGACGTGCCGCGTGGTCTGCGACTTTCCCGATCCGGTTCTGACCGCCGCAATCGCGACAACGGGCTTGGTCGAAGCGATCATGGTCGAGAGCGGGCCCAACAGGCGGAAGTCCGCCCCGGTTGCGAGGGCGCGCGACGCGACGTGCATGACGTGGTTGTGGCTCGTATCCGAATAGGCGAACACGACCTCGTCAACGTCGTGCTCCCAGCAGAGCTTCTCGAGACCGTCCTCGGCCACGATCGGGATGCCGTCGGGGTAGAGCTCGCCGGCGAGCTCCGCTGGGTAGAGGCGATCCTCGATGCCGGGAATCTGGGTGGCGGTAAACGCGACGACCTCGGAAGCCTGGTCGCGCCGATAGGTCGTGTTGAAGTTATGGAAGTCCCTGCCCGCTGCCCCGACTATCACTACCTTTCTTCTGCTCGCCATGGCCCGGGACTCTAGCAGCCTCACTCCGCGGCGGCTAAGGTACCTCTCGGATGGCTACTCGAAAGCTCACGAAGAGAGGCACCAAGCGGCGTGACCAGGTCATGGACGTGGCGCTGCGCCTGTTCGCCGACCAGGGCTATCACGGCACCACCGTCGGTGACGTCTGCGACACCCTGGGGGTCGGCAAAGGCGTCTTCTACTGGTACTTCGAGTCCAAGGAGGCGTTGTTCACCGAGTTGCTCCAGGAGTGTCTGCTCAAGCTTCGCCGGGCACAGCGCCAGGAGATCGAGAGAGTCGCGCAACCGGTGGCCCGCATCGAGCAGGGCATCCGCGCGTCAATCGACTTCTTTCGCGAAACCCCCGCCTTTCTCTCGCTCATCCGAGGCGCGGCGCGCTACGAGGAGTTCGCAACACTCGTCGCGCAAGGGCAAGAAATCGTGGTCTCCGACGTCGCCGTCCACGTCAAAGAGGGCCAGGCGCAGGGCACCATTCGTCACGGCGACCCCGATCTCATGGCTCATGGAATCCTCGGCACCGTCTTCCATTTCGTCGAGACCTATTTCGGCAATGACATCGAACAAACCCCGGACCGGCCGCAACTCGCGGACGAGGCGGTCGCCTTCTGCCTGCACGGTGTTCTGACCGGCTCAGGGCTCTAGCCGGGGAGCCTGGCCACTATCAACCGGCTTTGTAGAGCTCGGCCATCGTTGCCTCGGCGGTCGAACGGGCGAGGTCGTGCGCCCGCGGTTTGGCATTCGGCACTCCGATCCTGAGCGTGGCCAGGTCGAATGGTCGCTGCACCGGCCCGCGACTCAACGCGAGGTGCTGAAGGTTGGCGCGCGGGATGATCGTCGTCCGGCGGTTGAGGACACCGGATTGGACCGCGAGGTAGTCGGGCTCGAGCCGAAAACCGAGGGCCTTGTAAGAGGCCCACGCCAGCGCAATGAAGGGGCCGAGCAGCAGAAGCGCCCACAGACCCCGCAGCCCCGCAAGCGCGACCGCCACGGCGACGAAGGGTGAAGCTAAGGCGATCGCCTCCACCAGCCTTCGGATCAGAGCGGCTCGAGGCCCGGGTTCGAGGCTGCCGGCGGGCGGCGCCGGGAGGTCGAGCGCCAGTCCGGCAAGCCACAGCGCCTGCTCGCGGCTCCCGATGGGAAGGAGCATCGAGGTCTCTTCTCGTTCCTCGTTCGAGGGCGAGTAACCCGCGGTTATCGAAGTCAGCGCCGCCTTTCTGAAAATCCTCCGCAAGAGGTTCTCGCTCATCTGCACGGCCTGGACGCGCTTCAACGGCACCGTCGCCCGACGTCGTTCGAGTAGCCCGCGCTCGATGATCAGGCGACCCTCCTGGCTTCTGACCGAGAAGTTCCAGTACACGAGCATCGTCGCAATCACCGAGAGGGTCAGGACGATAACGACGACGCCGCCAATGGCCACCACAGTTACGAGAAAGGCAGAGCGCAGCGCGTCTTCAGCGCGTCCCGCGAGGGACTCGAGCAACCCATCCCCAAGCACCTGTTGCGCGTAGCCGAAGATCACCGCGACGACCGCCACGCGACCTCCTGTGAGCGCCGCCACGATCAGGTCGCCGGGAGTCAGCCTGACCAGCTCGGGAGGCGGGGGTCCTGTGGGGACCGGCGTGCCCCCGAGGAGCAAGGGGCGCAACCTCTCGGCTTCGTCCGGACTCAATGCGACCAGGTTCGCCTCGGTCGACGATCCGCCCGCGGTCTCGACTCGCAACTCGACGACACCGAGAAGCCGATGCCTGAGTTTCTGAACTATGTCCACACTCTGAATGCGCGCGAACGGAAGAGTCCGGCGGTAGCGATTGAGCAGTCCGCCCTCGACGATGAGGGTGTTGCCCTCGATTCCGTAGGTGAACCGCATATAACGAAGCACCTCGAAGACGGCCAGCGCAGCCACTGCGATAGACGCGGTCGCAATCAAGTTGCCGCCGCGCGCGATGATGACCGCCAGCAGGCCGAGGATGAAACGCCGCGCATCGTCCAGAAACCACACCACGACGGCTGCGAGTTGCAGCCTCGTCGGTTCCGCCCTCGGCGACTCCCCCGAGTTCATCGGTGCGCTACCGTCATCTTCGTTGATGCTAACCACCCCGGAGGTCACAATGACCGAGTACCGCATGCTGCAGTGGTCGGGGCCCAGCCCGCAGCGCGTTGACACGGCGCATGTAGCACTGGAGCCCGACTCGCTCAGGGCGCACGGAACCAGCATTACCGCCTCCTACGCGCTGGACTACCGCCTCGAGACTGGGCCCGAATGGGTGACGCGCGCGCTTGACGTTCGTGCACGCGGAGATGGTTGGTGGCGGTCTCTCGTCCTGTTGCGCTCGGGCGGCGGCGAGTGGTCGGCCGACTGGTCCGGAGAGGGCCGGGGATCCCTGCCGCGCGAGCTCCCCGAACTCGGCGCCTCGCTCGACTGCGACCTCGGCCTCTGTCCCCTGACGAACACGATGCCCATCCTCAGACATGACCTTGTTCGAGCAGCCCACCGAGCCGAAGAGGGCTCGCGCGACCTCCTCATGGCTTGGGTCTCCGTCCCCGACCTCGTCGTGGC
The DNA here is from genome assembly GCA_030860505.1 of Actinomycetota bacterium. GTDB lineage: Bacteria > Actinomycetota > CADDZG01 > CADDZG01 > WHSQ01 > WHSV01. Next base: position 21,387 of record JALZIB010000046.1, on the reverse strand, counting down.
CCGCTCGGAACAGCGTTACATCGTGAGCGACGCGGTCGCCGACGGCGATGGAGCGCTCGTCGGATATGCGAGCGAGCGTTTCAGGACGACCATCGAGGTCGACTCCGACGGCCTGGTCGTCAACTACCCTGGCCTCGGACGCCGTGTGCAGAGTCTCAGCTGAGATCCGGGTCAGAGTGATACCGCTCCGGCCACCTTCGACAACTCGTCTCGCAGTCTCTGGGCCTCGGCCTCCTCGAGCCCCGGGATCGAGCCGGCGCGTCCCGCCCCCGTGTAGACGACGAGCTGATGCAGCTTGAACGCCCTGTCGACCGGGCCCTGGCGAGTCTCGACGTACTGGATGCGGTCGAACGGCACGACGGTGCGCACCAGCAGCAGGGCTCCCTTCGAGAAATAGAGGTCCCGGACCCTGATCTCGTAACGCCAACGCCGGTAGCGGAGCGGAGGGAGTGACACCGCCACGCCCACGACAACGATTGCGACCCCGCCGGGAATCCACGGCGGAAGACCCGTGACGAGCGCGATAATGAGGAACGCGCCGATCACCAGTACGGCGCTCAGGCCCGCAGTCCACATCCACATGAGCCTGACCTTGGGGCTCAGGCGGTTGCTCGGCTCCTCCACGACCTGCGGGCGGACCCTCTAGCCCGGGGGGCCTAGTTCGAGCGCGCGCCTCATCCCCCGCACGGCCTGACGAATGCGGTGCTCGTTCTCGACCAGAGCGAAGCGTACGTAATCGTCACCGGCCGGCCCGAAGCCAATGCCGGGACTGAGCGCGACGTTGGCCTCGGCGAGCATGAATTTGGCGAACTCGAGGCTGCCCATGGAGCGGAAGCTCTCGGGGATACGCGCCCACGCGAACATCGTGGCGGGGGGGCGGACCATGTTCCAGCCGATGCGGTCCATCCCGTCACTCAGGCAGTCCCGCCGGCTCCGGTAGATCTCACGAACCTCCTTCGGCACGTTGTCACACTCGTTGAGCGCGATGATCCCTGCGATCTGAATCGGCTGAAAGACTCCGTAGTCGAGGTAGCTCTTGATCTTCGTGAGCGCGCCGATCATCTCGGTGTTGCCGACACAGAACGCCAGCCGCCACCCAGGCATCGAGTAGCTCTTGCTCATCGAGAAGAACTCGACGCCGATCTCCTTGGCTCCGGGAACCTGCATGAGGCTCGGCGCTCGTTCGGCGTCGAAGACCATGTCGGCATAAGCGAGGTCGTGCACGACCATGACGTTGCGCGCCTTTGCGAAGGCCACGAGTTGCTCGAAGAAGTCGAGCCCGACCACCGCCGTCGTGGGATTGTGCGGGAACGAGCACAGCACGACGCGCGGTTTCGGGGAAGAGTGCTCGTAGGCCGCGACGAGGTCGGCGAAGAAGTCGCTCTCGTGCGTCAACTCGACGCTGGTGACGTTGGCGCCCGACAGCAGCATCGCGTAGGTGTGGATCGGATAGGTCGGCTCGGGCACCAACACGCTGTCGCCCGGTTCGCACAGCACCCAGGCGAGATGGCTGAGTCCCTCCTTGGCCCCGATGGTCGCGATCGCCTCGGTGTCGGGGTCGAGCGCGACGTTCCAGGCTTTCTCGTAGTGGTCGCAGATCGCGCGGCGCAGCTTCGGGATCCCCTTGGAGGCCGAGTAGCGGTGGTTACGGGAGTTGTCGACCGCCTCTTTGAGCTTGGCGACGACCGGCTCGGGGGTCGGGATGTCGGGGTTGCCCATGCCGAGGTCGATGACGTCCTCCCCCGCCCGCCTCGCCTTCAGCTTGAGGTCGTTGACGATGGAAAAGACGTACGGCGGGAAGCGTTCGATGCGCCGGAACTCCATGAGCTGAACCTAGCAGCCCGGACAAGCATCCCGTGTCGAGACACGTCTCCTTGATTGTGGGGGCCCAGGCGCGTTCAGCGCGCACTAGTTCCCGCAATCGCCGATGCAATCTTCTCGACTAGGCGTTGGGGTCGTCGAGGTCCGTGTCCTTACCGTCGAGACGAGTGAGGTTCGACAGCGTAAGCACCCCCGAGTCCAAGACCGCGTCGACGACAACCGCTCCCCCGTTGCTGACTCCGCGAATCCGGGCCGAGGCCTCCATGTCGTAGTCGAGCGCCGCCGCAGAGATCCACCGGATGGTGCCGCCGTGGCTCACCACGACGACGGCCCCGCTCGGGTAGTGCTCGACGACGCGCGCAAGGCCCTCGAGCGCCCGCTTCAGCACCTGCTCGGGGGTCTCCCCGCCGGGACGCTGGCTGAAGTGACGGGCCGGACCCCACAACTCGGGCCAGCGCGCCCCGACCTCGTCGTTCGTGAGACCCTCCCAGTCCCCTTGATCCACCTCGCGAAAGGCCGGATCGGTGGCGACCTCGAGTCCGTGGCGTTGGGCGATCGGGTGGGCGGTGTCGAGCGCGCGGCTGAGGTCGCTCGAGTAGACCGCGACGAGATCGACATCGTCGAGCCGCCGCGCCGCCGCGCGCGCCTGCCGCCGGCCCGCGCGGTTCAGGGGGACGTCGGCTTGGCCCTGCACGCGCTTGGCGGCGTTCCAGGCGGTCTCGCCGTGGCGCACCAGGAAAATCTTCGTGGTGATGCGTCGACTCCTATCTCTCTCCGCGCAACGCCTGCGCGAGCCTCACTGCCGAGCTACCGAGGTTGTAACGCTCGGCCAGGTCTCGCAATTCATCTTCGTCCGGCTCCCCGCCTTGTGTCATCTCCACTTGCGCGTCGGTGACGAGCGGCACGACCGTGCGCATCGCCTGCAGATAGTCGCGCGCCTCGGCGAAGCTCGCGGACAACTTCGGCGAAAGCTCGTCGAGATGGTCGAGGACGCGGTCGAGCGTCCCGTGGTCGGCGAGTAACGCGGCCGCCCTCTTGGGACCAACTCCGACGACGCCGGGCAGACCGTCAGAAGGGTCGCCGCGCATCATCGCGAAGTCGAGGTAGAGCTGCGGTCGAATCCCGTAGTCCTCCAACACCGCCGCCTCATCGAACTCCCTGAGCTGGCTCACTCCCCGGACGGTGAACAGGAGCGCGACGTCGGGATCCCGCACGAGGCAGATGAGGTCTCGGTCGCCCGTAACCACGACGGAGCGCTCATCGGGGGCCTTTCGCTCAACGAGCGTGGCGATGACGTCGTCGGCCTCGAGACCATCGGCCTCGGCGCGCACGAGTCCCGCGGCGTCGAGCACCCGCGCAAGGATGTCGAACTGGGGGCCGAGCTCCTCGGGCTCGTCGGGACGATCGGCTTTGTAGCCCGGATAGGCATCGACTCGAAATCGAGGACGCCAGTCGTTGTCGAAGACGGCGATCATGCCCGCCGGGCGCCGATCGATGAGAAGACGAGTGGCCATCTCCATGAAGCCCCGTACCGCGTTGACCGGCTGGCCGTCGGGGGCGGCAATCGTGGTCGGCAGAGCGAAGAAGGCGCGGTAGATCAAGCTCGGTGCGTCGAGCAGCAGGCGATCCGAAGTCATCCCCACATTGTGACCGCTTTAGCATGTGGAGCCTCATGGACCATGGACTCCGCCCACTCGAGCCCGGCATGGGTCGTCGCTTCTGGACGGCCTGGGCGATCTGCTTTGTCGTCATGCTTGCCGTTCTCGGCGCAGGATGGCTGACGAATCCAACAGATGAGCGCGCTTCCGCGGGGACTGCAGACGTGGGTCAATCCCTTCCTCCGAGAATCGGATTCGTGATGCTGATAGTCACTGCGCCACTGGTGCTGGCTGCCTTCAGGCTCGCCAAGATCCCCGACCGCGGCTCCGCGTCGCGCGTCGTGGTCCCAGGACTTCTTGCGTTCGCGCTCGTCTGCGTGACTTGGCTCGACGCCTTCGTGCCCGACGCGGTCGGCTGCAGCGGGTTCAACATCGAGCGATTCGGACCTCTCGACCCCGAGTGCACGACCGCCATCAGCACCAGGACCCTCGCCCTCGCCGAGATGACCCTGGCGTGGGTCCTCTTCGCGCTGGTTGCGGTCGCGGCAGACAGGCTGCAACGTCGCCGAGTGGCCAAGAGGCGCACGAATGCGCTGCATGTTCCGTAGGAACATCATCCGCCGGGCCCGCTCGTCGTTGCTGCGTTTGGGGCAGACAACAGCCATTTGGCATCACTCGCCGCCGAGAGCAACTTTCGAAGCTGCCTGGAGGTGATCGGGAGCGATCTGTCGCGCCCTATCCTTTCGTTCATGGTCGAGATCGAAACCAAGCGACTTCGCCTGCGCCTCTGGCGCGTGGGCGACTGGAGAGGGCTCCAGCGCGCTTACGGCGACGCCGAGGTCACGCGCTGGATCGGCGGCAACGGTCCCTCATCGACCGAATTCACCGCCTACGCGGTGGGGCGCATGACCATGCACTGGGACGCTCTGGGTTACGGCCAGTGGGCGGTCGTGGAGAAGTCGAGCGGTCGGCTCCTAGGCAGAGTGGGGCTCATGCATCACAACGACTGGACCGTCGACGAACACAACATCGAGATCGGGTGGACCCTGCAACGCTCCTGCTGGGGGCAGGGCTACGCCACGGAGGGCGCGCTGGCGGCGCGCGACTGGGCCTTTCGGAACCTCGCCATAGAGAGGCTCATCAGCATCACACTGCCGGACAACGAGCGGTCGCAAGCCGTGATGCGCAGGATCGGGATGAGCCCGCGGGGCGAGGCCTTCTGGCGCGAGCAGAACCACGTCTACTACGCACTCGACAGGCGGGACTGGGAGTCGCTCAGCGCGCGTTGAAGCGACGAAGGCGAAGCGCATTGGTGACGACGCTCACCGACGACAACGCCATCGCCAGCGCTGCGATCATCGGATCGAGCAGTCCCAACGCCGCCAGGGGAATCGCAGCGGTGTTGTAGGCGAAGGCCCAGAAGAGGTTCTGCTTGATGGTCTTGAGCGTGCGACGTGAGAGGTCGATCGCGGCCGGAACGAGGCGAGGGTCCCCGCCCACGAGCGTCAGGTCGGCCGCCTCTATCGCGACGTCGGCGCCCGTTCCGATGGCGATGCCCAGATCGGCCTGCGCGAGTGCCGGAGCGTCGTTGATGCCGTCGCCGACCATTGCAACGCGCGTTCCGGGTTGCTGCAGCGCGCGCACTTTGTTCACCTTGTCCTCGGGCAGGACCTCGGCAAGCACTCGGTCGATTCCGACCTCCCGGGCAATCGCCTGCGCGGTCCGCTGGTTGTCTCCGGTCAGCAAGAGGGTCTCGAGTCCGAGCTCGTGTACTCGTCGCACCGCGTCGGCGGCGCCCTCCTTGAGCGTGTCGGCGACCGCGAGGGCGCCGACCACGACGCCGTTGACCGAGACCCAAACAACCGTCTTGCCCTCATCGATAAGACCGTCCGCGCGCGCTCGCAATCCGCCAGGAATCTCGCCCTCGACGACATTCAGTCGCCCGACGGTGACCTCATCGCCGCCGACCACTCCGCGCACGCCATGTCCCGCGCTCGACTCGAAGCCCTCGACCACAGCGAGTTCCATTCCTCGACGTCCGGCATCGTCGGCGATGGCACGCGCGATGGGGTGTTCGGAGAGATGCTCGACGGCTCCGGCGAGACGCAGCACCTCGTCCTCTGCTGCCCCTTCGGTCAGCACGTCCGTTAGCGTCATCTCGCCCTTTGTGATCGTGCCGGTCTTGTCGAACACAACCGCGCCGATTGCTCCCGAGCGCTCGAGCACGTCGCCGCCCTTAATCACGATTCCAAGTTGTGCCCCCCTGCCGGTACCGACCATGACCGCTGCGGGGGTGGCGAGTCCCATCGCGCAGGGGCAGGCGATGATCAACACGGCGACCGTCGCGAGGAGCGAGGTCTCGAGGCTGTAACCGGCCACGAGCCAGGCTGCGAAGGTCACGGTCGCAATCGCGATGACGATGGGCACGAAGATCCCTGCCACTTTGTCCGCGAGCGCCTCGATGGGAGCTTTGCGCGTCTGAGCCTCCTCGACCAACTTGGCGATCTGCGCGAGGGCGGTGTTCGCTCCGACGCGCGTCGCCTCGACCACGATCGATCCGGATGCGTTGAGGGTGGCTCCGTACACTGCATCGCCCGCGTCCTTGTCCACCGGCACGGGCTCGCCCGTCAACATCGACTCGTCCACCGACGTGGCCCCCTCACGAACAACTCCGTCCGTGGGGATCTTCTCGCCCGGGCGCACCCGAAGAAGATCTCCCGCCTGGACCGCGCCTATCGGCACTGCGACCTCGGTCCCGTCGCGCAGGACGCGCGCCTCCTTGGCCCCCAGTTCCATGAGCGACCTGATCGCATGGGAGGCGCGGCTCTTCGAGCGATGCTCGAAGTACTTGCCCAGCAGCAAGAAGGTGATGATGATTCCGGCCGTTTCGAAGTAGAGATGGCCGTGCGAGCCCGCAAACAACTGGTACACCGAGAAGCCGTAAGCGGCGAGCGTACCGAGTGCGACCAAGGTGTCCATGTTGGTCGAGCGATGCTTCGCGTTCGCCCATGCGCTCGTAAAGAACGGGGCTCCCGCGCCGAACAGCACCGGGGTGACGAGCGCGAGCTGGATCCAGCGCGACCACGGATTCGCCATGAGGTAGTCCATCGGCAGAGCCATGGCGATGATGGCCAGCGGCGCCGACAGCGCCGCGGCGAACACAAAACGTCGCCACGCGGCCTTGGTCTGCTCGGCCTCGGCGGAGACCTCGATACCGTGATCGTGGCCTGCGTGCTCGGCACTCGGCGCAGGAGCGAGCTCGTACCCTGCGTCCTCGACGGCTTTGACGAGGTCCTCGGTCGCCACTTCGTCGCGCGCCGCGACCGTCGCCTTGGCGAGGGCGAAGTTGACTCCCGCGTGGGCCACGCCGGGCTGCTGCGCGAGCGTTCGTTCGACCCGGCGCGCGCAAGACGCGCAGGTCATGCCCTTGACGTCGAACCGACGCTCCGGGACGCCGGTGTCCTTATCGCTGATTACCGTGTCGTGCTCCGTGGCCTTGTTCATGACCTTACCTTATACCCCTAGGGGGTATTGAGTCAAACTCATGACCTCATACCCGAAGCTCGGGGACGACGGCCTCGGCGAAGAGCTCATACGAGCCCCGGCCTCCGGCGTCGGGGAAGCTTGCGACGAGGTGGCCGGCGCCCGCATCGACGAAGGAACGGAGCTTCGCCGCCACGGTGTCCGGAGCGCCCACGATGAACTGGTCCGGGTCCCTGTCGCCCAGCGCCTCTGAGGCGGCCGCATCGCTTTCGGCGACGATGACCTGGCCCCCCCAGCTCAGCTCGAGCTCCCTGCCCGCGGCCGCCTCTCTCACGGTCGTGGCGGCGCGCTCGAAACGACGCGGGTCGGTCCCCCATCCGTTCCAGCCATCGGCCCCCTCCCCGGCGAGATGAAGGATCGGGCGAGCCCACCCGCCGACCCAGATGGCGGGGGCCGGTTCGGGCTGCGGACTGGTCGGGAGTGAGGTGACGTGGGCGAAGCCGTCGGTGTGACCGGCGACGCCCTCGCTCGAATAAGCGGTGACGACCTCGAGCGTGGACGCGAGCTGGGTGACGCGGTCCACTCCGGAGAGGTAGGTGAGACCGAAGGCCTCGTTCTCTGGACGGCTCAGCTCGTCTCCGCTCCCGAGTCCACAGATCAGCCGGCCCGGCGCGATGGCGCCCACGGTCGCGATCATCTTGGCGAGCAGGACGGGATGTCGCAGCGAGGAACGCGTCACCAGGCTCCCGACGCTGACTCTGCGAGTTGCCGCTGCGAGATAGGCGAGCGCGGTCCAAGCTTCGAGCACAGGTCTTTCATGTCCTCCGCCGAGGGGCCAGAGATGGTCGAAGACCCAGACCGAGTCGTAGCCGAGATCCTCGGCCCTCAGCGCGCCGGTCACAAAGCGGTCGCGCTCGCCGGTGAACTGCGGAAGGGTGACCCCGAACCTGATGGTCACTGCGCGCTCACGCTGCGTTCACCATCAGATAGCGAAGCAGGAACTCGGCCACACCCGCCGTCAGGATGGCGACGTAGTAGAGCCCCGTTGCGCTCTGGATCGACTTGATGCGGATACAGCGCCTTGCCATCCACACGACACCGCCCGTGAACGCAACCAGCGCGACCCAAATGCCGTAGAAGAACATCCCGAAGTCCTGCCCGAAGCCGGGAATGCCGAGGACCGCTCCCTCAGTAGATGCGTTCGCCAAACGGCCGGCCGTCAACACGCCGAGGAGCAACGACACCAGGCACGCCCCGAACGACAACGTCGTGAGCCGCGCCAGCGCCCACGGCTTGAGACCCGGCTGGTTGAGATACCAGTGGCCGAGCATCATTCCGTTGGTCACGCCGCCCAGCAACACGGCGCCGACAAGGAGATGGAGCCACGCGAGCAGTCCGACCCAGCCCTCGATCTGGGTCGCCACGTCGAACATCACATAGAGGCCGAACAAACCGATGAACGAGCCAACGATTACACCGGGCCGATCGGTGTTCGAGTACTGCACCGCGACGTAGACGATCAGCAGCGCTCCTCCGGCGACCACCAGCGCCTCGCTCGAGGTCGGGCCGGCGACCGATTGCAGGGCGGCGAAGAAAGCCGCTCCCGCAAGCACTCCAAGCAACAGCGTCCCCCACGCGGTGATCCGGAAGTGCCCCCGCTTGATCACGTCCCACGACTGTGACCAGGCCGCGCCACCTATCCATCCGACCGTCCATTCGAGCAGCACGAGGGCGGTCACAGCCCCGCCGCCCGTCACTGATTGATGAAGCGCTTACGAATGCTCGCAGGCATGAAGCCGGTGGAGATGTCGAGGATCTCCTGGACGAGGCGCAGGACGTCTTGGTCGCCCTCCCAGTGCTCGATGACGACTTCCTCAGGGACGCGATTGAGAATCTGGTCGAGCGCGAAGGCGGCCACCAAGAGATCGTCGAAGCGACCGGCCACTGGGATCCAATCCGGGATCGCGTCGAGTGGAGACACGATGTAACCGGCCACCATGAAAAGAATCCCCTTGGTTCTAGTTGGTACGCGCGGATCCTTCATCAACCGGTAGATCAGTCTGACGAGATGCGGCGCGAACAGCGCGTACTCACGCAATCGCGCGCGCCGTTCCTCTTTGGTCGCGGGTACCGGACGCGCGCCGTGGCGGTTGCGTGGGCCGTCGACGATCTCGCCGTGCAGGATCTCTTCGTCGCTCATGTCATCAACCTCGGTTCTCGTCGGTGAAGCAACTAGTTGGCCTCGTGGAAAGCCAGGGCCGCCGCTCCGATGATTCCGACGTCCCCACCGAGCTCTGTGACGTCGAGTCGGAGTGGCCGCCGGCGTTGTGCTCCCGTCATCGCCACGAGCGTGTCGCGCGCCATTCCCAGGAAAGTCTCGCCCGCCTTTGCGACGCTGCCGCCCAGCACGATCGTTTGAGGATCGAACAAGTTTGCGATGTTGGACAGAGCTATGCCCAGCCAACGCCCGGCGTCGTGCATTATCTCGAGAGCGATCTCGTCGTACTCGCGCGCCGCCTTGGCGGCGTGCTCGGCGGTGATCGCGTCGACCGACCCCGCCATCGCGATCATCGTCGACGTCGGGTTGTCCTCCGCCGCTCGACGCGCCGCTCGGCCGATGGCGCCGCCCGATGCGAACTGCTCGATACATCCGCGCAACCCACAAAGACATTCGGGGCCCTTGGGATCCACGACCGTGTGCCCGAACTCGGCTCCGGCCCCCGTAAAGCCGCGCACGAGCCTGCCGTCGGAGATGAACCCGCTGCCGATTCCGGTCCCCAGAGTGAGGAGCACCACGTGGTCGAGTCCCCGGGCTGCGCCGAAGGTTCGCTCCCCCCAGACGGCCGCATTGGCATCGTTGTCCACGATCACAGGGAGGCCGGTTCTGGAGCGAACCGCCTCGGCGACGTGCGGGTCGTCGTAGCTGAGATTGGGGGCGAAGGTGACCGAGCCGGTGGTTGCGTCGATAAAGCCGGCCGCCCCCACTCCGACGACGCTGGGGGCGGCGGAGACCTCGGAGGCGCGCCCGATGAGCTCGTCGATGACCGCGATGATCCCCTTGGTCCCGGCGGACTTGTCGGTGCGGCGCTCGACGCGCAGCAGGACCTCTCCGGAGCCGGCCACGATCGCCGCCTTGGTCGCGGTCCCTCCGACGTCCACCCCTATGGCGGTGTGTGTCATGACCCCAGGATATTCAGTTCGTAGACACTACTGACCCAAGAGCTAACCAAGGTCGATCCGACGAATCTTCGACTCGTCGGGAGCCTCCTCGGTCTGAGAGGAAGGCGACGAGCCCACGACGCCTTCGGCCTCTTCGAGAAGGATGCCCGCCGCGATGATCATCTCGCGCGCCGCGGCCGCGAGATGATCGAGCACCTCGGGGCGTGTCTTGCGGACCACGGCGATGGTGGCGCAGATCGGGCAGTAGGCGCAGTCCGAACCGTGCTCACCGTGCGAGCTCTCGAACAAATCGCTGTAGCGTGCCGCCCGCTCTTCGCTGGTGCTCACCTTGCCTCTTTCCTCTCGCGCGCTCCGAACCGGTCGAGGGCTTCGACCTGTCCCCGCCCGAAGACGATCTCGATCCTGTCTCCGATCAGCTTGGCGGACACGATGTCTCTCGACGCCAGGACTCTCGGCAGCATAATCGTCCGCCGGTAGGGTCCGACTTTGACGAACAGCTCGTCGGCCTTGGTCGAGAGATCGAGTTCGGCGCGCGTCGCGAAGGGAAGCTTGAGCGACAACACGTAGCCGTCGTCCCGCCGGGAAATCGACATCGGATCGTCGGAGTAGAGCACGTCGGCCGGCTCGAGATCGCCGTAGACCTCGGCCCCCACATCTGCCAGGAGCTCGGCCCCGATCAGCTCGGTGGCCCGCAGCCGGGCGGTGAGAATCGGCAGCGGTGAGAAGGCGCTGTGAATCTCGTCCATATGACCTGCCTGCACTCTCTTCCAGCCCTCGAAGTAGGGATCGCTGACCTCGTCGGGAAGTAGCCGGTTGGCGATGACCGCGTCGACCCTGTAGCCGAACAAGTTGAGGTACGTGAACGTGCGTTTCGCCTCGGCGATCACCATGCGCTCCGGGTTCACCACGAGCCGAACCGAAGTCGTCGAAGCGTCGGTCAAGATGCGACGCACTCCGTCGAGCCTGTCGTAGAAGCGGCGTACCGCGTCGTAGACCTCTTCGCCCGGCAGCGGCAGTCCGGTCATCTTCTTTGCGACCGGACGCAACACACCCATGACGCGGCGCTCGACGGGAAAGATGCGCTCCATGTACCAGGAGATCACGTCCGGAAGGCTGAGCAAACGAAGGGTCTCGCCGGTCGGCGCGCAGTCCACGATGAGCGCATCGTAGGCGCCGGAGTCGTGGTGCCGTTTCACGTCGGCCAGCGAAAAGATCTCGTCCAGTCCTGGGATGACCGAGAGTTCCTCGGACTCGACCTCGTCGAGTCCGGCCCAGGTCAGAACCTTCATCGCGTGACGTTGGATGTCGCGCCAGTTGTCCTCGAGCTGGCGTTGCGGGTCGATCTGTTCGGCCCACAGGTGACGCGCCACTTCGACCGGCTCGGGACCGAGCTCGACGTCGAAGGCGTCGGCGAGCGAGTGCGCCGGGTCCGTCGACATCACCAATGTCTTGGCGCCGGTCGAGGCAATCCGCAGCGCGGTCGCCGAGGCGACCGTCGTCTTTCCGACTCCGCCCTTCCCGGTGAACAACACGACGCGCATCAGCCGGATTCGACCCGCTTCTTGAGACCCTTCAAGGCCATGGAGACGATCTGCTTCTCGCCTCTGCGGCGGAGCGGCGCCGGAACCTTGAACCCGGGGTCGATTGACAGCTCGTAGGTCACCTCGGTGGCGTCGTCGAACTCTTCGAACGTGTACTTGCCGGTGAGCGACTTGATGTCTCCGTCTCGAAGCTTCCAGGTGAAGTACTTGGGCCAGCCCTTGTAGTCGTACTCGAGCGTGTAGGTGAACATCTTTACGAGCGCGTCCACCTCGTAGTGGACCGCGGTTCCGTAACCGTCGTCATCGGTCTCGACGACCTCGGCCTTCTTGACTTGCTCCTGCCACTGTGGATAGCTCTCGTAGTCGGCGGCAACCTCGAAGATCTCTTCGGCCGACGCCTCGATGTCGATGGAATCCTTGACGATTTCTGCCATCGGTTAGACCTCCGTATGACTGGCCGGCTGGTGTGGCCATGCGCTCCTCGTTGCGCGGAAATACCCGACGTTGACACACAAGGTACGTCCTATGCGCAAAGAGGAGACGAGCGGCTGGTGGACGTGGCCGAAATAAGCGCGCCTGGGCTGAACGTCCTCGATGTAGGCCAAGAGATCAGTGCTGCCGCGCTCCCGCTTGCCCGCAAGCGTGTCGAAGCAGAGCTCGGGCACGGCCGGCGGGACGTGCGAACAGACCACGTCCACCTCCCCGATGGCGTCGATCTTGGCCCGCATCTCGTCCTCGGTGATCTCGCCCGCGACGCCCAAGGGCGTCGGCAGCGCTCCACCGACGAAGCCGAAGGCTTCGCCTTCGAGCGTCAGGGTCTGGGCATCCACGTGAGTGGCGGCGGGTGTCGACTCCGCGAAGCTGGTGACGAGCGCCGGCTGGTCGACGTTTCCTAGCACGAAGTAGGTGGGATCCGGCAGGGCATCGAAAACCCTTTGGTACTGCTCGTGAACGCGCCGGCGGATCTCGTCTCGGACCTCGCCCTCTCTCCCCTCGGAGCGCCGGCGCATGATGTCGCGCGCCTCGAGGACCTTGCCCTCAGTGCGGAGTCGCGCCACCTCCGTAACCGCAGCGACGGAAAAGACCTCGGTGAGGATCCCGGTCATCGTCGTGTAGTCGAGAAAATTGATGAGGTCGCCCAGCAGAAGCAGCAACGCACCTTCGGGCACCGCCTTGGCCAGGGCTTCGGGGGACCCGTGCAGGTCGGCGACGACGTAAATCGACATGCCGGGAATCGTAACGGCCCTCATCTAAGCTCAGTGGATGAGCCACGCGCGCACCACGGTCTATGTTCATGGCGGCGTCTCCGGAACTCCCAAGCCGGAGCTCCCCTCGCTGGCCCACGCTCTCACCGAGTGGGTCACAGGCACGACCGCGCTCGACGGAGTCGAGGAGGCCGTGCGGCGACTCGAAGACGACGAGGAGCTGAACGCCGGCTGGGGCTCCGTGCTGAACCGCAACGGCGCCATCGAGCTCGACGCCGGGATCGCCGACGGAGCCACGGGACGGTCGGCGGGAGTGCTCGGCGTGACGGTGCGCTACCCCGTCTCGCTCGCCCGGCGGGTGATGGAGTCGAGTCCGCACGTGTTGATGGTGGGCGAAGGAGCGATGGCGCTGGGCCCCGACATGGAGATGCTGAACGGTTCGACCAAGCGACAGCTCGACCGCTTCAAGCTGGCCCTCGCAGACGGTCAGATGAACTCGGCCGGCTACGGTTCGGACGACCACGTTGACACCGTCGGCGCGGTCGCGCTCGATTCGAACGGACATCTGGCCGCGGCCTCTTCCACCGGTGGGGTCTTCGGCAAGCTGCCGGGGCGGGTGGGCGACTCCCCCGTGTTCGGGGCGGGGACCTACGCTTCGCAGGATACGGCGGTGGTGGGAACCGGCGTCGGCGAGCTCTTTCTCGAAACGCTCGCCTGCGCACGGGCCGGGCGCTTGATCGAGGAGGGCATGCATCCCCAAAGCGCCTGCGAGCAGATCGTCGCGTATCTCGGAGGGCGCTCGACCATGTCGGCGGGCCTCTTGGCCCTGAACGCGGCCGAGGAGGTCGGGGCCGCCTTCAGAGGCGGAAGCTGGGCCGTCGAGGGCCCCAACGGAGCGCTGCGCCCCGTACGGCTCGACTAGTGGTCTGTCGCGTAAGTAACGCCAGCACCGAGAGCGCCGCGCCGGTGGCCCCGTCCGGGCAAGTCGACGGGGCCACCGGAGCCTTTAGGCGCTTCCTACCTGCGCACCTTGAACTTGTGGAACATCCCCTCGAAGACGTGGGGCTTGTCGGTGCCGCCGTCGAAGAAACAAACCATGACGTAGCGGCCGCGCCTGAGCTTCGTGTCGATCTTCTTGTCGGACTTCTCTCCCGCCTTGGCGACCAGGCGCCCGATGAACTTGATGTGCTTGTTGGCCTTCTTCGGCGGCATGTTCAGGAGCTCCTTGAAAGTCTTGCCGTTGAGCATCTTGACTATGACCATCTCGTGCTTGACCGAGCCCTCGTTCTTGAGAGTGAAGATGGTCCTCTTGGGCTTGAGCTCTTTGGGCGCCCCCATCAGGTGGAAGTCCATCGCGGTCACGTGCACTCGCTTGGCACGAGCAGCGGTGCTCTCGGCCGAGCCCGCAAACGCGGGGACCACACCGACCACGAGTGACAGAGCCAGGGCCACTCCCATCAGCGACTTCAACGACTTGCGCATCCTGTCCTCCTTCGAACAACGATTGCCGGTGAGGCTCCGGGATCTTTGCAAGGTCGCAGATCCCGAGGTCCTCCCGCTTGCTTGAAGGCAGGATGCGACGTCAGCGTCCTGAAATCGTTACGGGAACGCGGCTGAAGCGAAGAAGTTCTGAATCTCGTCTCGGCGTGGCCCGGGGGGTCAGCCGGAGGCGGCACTCGCCTGAAGGCCCTGCATCACGAGCATGGCCATCATCAGCGTCAGGATGCCGAGCACGACCCAAAGGAAATATCCCTGCTTGAGGATGACGAGACCGCCGGCTCCACATGCTTCTCGATAGGAGTCGTGGGCGGCGATGAGCCACAGCGCAAAGGCAATGACGCCGAACAACGCGGTCATCATCCCGACGCCTCCCTGGACTCCGGAAATGATGGTGACGGCAGCCACCCAGAGACCCACGATGCCCCTCGCAACGGCCTGGCCCCAGAGCCCAAGGTAGCCGTGTCCGGCACCCGGGAAGAACAGAGAGACCAGGGCCACGGTATTGGGATCCCGCCCGGGCCGGTCGGGCTCGGGCGGGCGCAGGAGCTCGGCGAACGAGGTCCCGCACACCGAGCAGACTTCGCTGTCGAAGGAATTGACTGTGTCGCATTGCTTGCAGGTCCAAGTGATGCCGTCCGAGCTCACCGTGAAGGCGCCGGCAGAGGCGGTGGCCGTTGCGCCTGGGACGGGCGGAGGTGGGGGTGCCCCTGGTTCAGCGCCCCGCGTGACGCCGGTGCCGGTCCGGTCGGACCTCGGCGCGTCGACCTCCGACGGCGCTGGCGGCGCGAAGCGCTCGAGGCATTGGCCGCACCACTGCGCGCCGGCGCGGTTCAGGCCCCCGCAGGCGGGGCATCTGAGCTCCTCGATAACTTGGGGCGCGTCGGTAGCTTGCTCGTTCATCACCCTGCAGTTATCGGCGCATCGATGCCCCGACTCAAGGCGGGACTTTCTTCCAGCGGGCCGCCGGCGCCGCTAGCTGTAGGAGTGGTCCTCGTCCGGATGGAGCCCCCTGCGCACTTCGTCGGCGTAGGCCAGCGCGGCCTCGGAGATGGTCTCACCCAAGTGGGCGTAGGCCTTGGCGAACTTGGGCTTCTTGCCGGGGGTGATCCCGAGGAAGTCGTGATACACGAGCACCTGCCCGTCGCAGTGGGGGCCGGCGCCGATTCCGATCGTGGGGATTGTGAGGTCGGCGGTGACCTTCTCGGCGAGGTCGGCGGGAACGCCCTCGAGCACGAGTGCGAAGGCGCCCGCGGCCTCGATGTTCTTGGCGTCTTCCGAGATGCGGTGGGCCTGTTCCTCCGTCCGTCCCTGGACCCGGAAGCCGCCCATCTGGTTGACGGACTGCGGGGTAAGCCCGAGATGAGCCATGACCGGAATCCCGCTGGCGGTCATGCGCTCGACCACATCGACGATGCGGCCTCCTCCCTCGAGCTTGACCGCGTGCGCGCCCGCCTCCTTGAGGAAACGCCCCGCGTTCGCCAGGGCATCGTCGACGCCGCCCTGAAAGCTCATGAAGGGCATGTCCCCGACGACCATCGAGGTGCTCGCCCCGCGGCTTACGGCGCGCGTGTGATGGAGCATCTCCTCCATCGTCACGGGAACCGTCGAGTCATAGCCCAGCACCACCATGCCGAGGCTGTCTCCGACCAGTAGAACGGGGATGCCGGCCTCGTCGAGAATGCGGGCCGAGAGGGCGTCGTAACAGGTGAGCATGGGGAACCGCTCGCCTTTGTCCTTGAATCCCTGGACCTCGCGCACGGTGACGCGCGCACTGCGCTGGTGAATCGACACTGTCGCCTCCTTGAGAAGGTAGCCGCAGTAGATGCTTCAAGAATACGCCCGTCGAGACGACGGGCGGAACGGAGCCGGGCCCGGCCGTAGAGCCGAGCCTCGGCATCAGGTTCTCGTGAATCAACAGGGGGCGAGAATCGGCCCCCTGAAGCGATGGTCTTCTAGTTGCGGGTCGGCGCGCTCGCCGCGGCCGCCTGGGGCGAGTCCTTGGCGTACATCTCCTCGATGACCTCGGCGTAGAGGTCGCCGATGGTGCGCCGCTTGACCTTCAGGGTCGGAGTGATCTCGTTTTCCTCCTGCAGGAAGTCCCGCTCGAGCACGCGAAACTTCTTGACGCCCTCGACCTTGGAGAGGTTGGAGTTGAGCTCGTCGACGGCCCCCTGGATCTCCTTGAGCGTGCGTTCGTGGGCGGCGATCGCGGCCATGTCTCCCTCGATGCCGTGCTCCCTCGCAAACTCGGGGGCCTTCTCCTCATCGAGCGTGACCAGCGCGCTCAGGAACGGACGGCGGTCTCCGATGACGACCACCTGCGAGATGAGACCGTGGAACTTGAGTCGGTTCTCGATCTCCTGCGGGGCGATGTTCTTGCCCCCCGCCGTGATGATGAGGTCCTTCTTGCGGTCGGTGATCTTCAGATAGCCGTGCTCGTTGAACTCTCCGACGTCGCCCGAGTGGAGCCAGCCGTCGGAGTCGACCGTCTCTGTGGTCGCCTTCTCGTTCTTGTAGTAGCCCTGCATGACGTTGCCGCCGCGCGCCAGGACCTCGCCGTCCTCGGCGATGGTGACCTCGAGTCCCGGCAGCGCGCTGCCTACGGAACCGATCAGAATCGCGTCCGGCGGGTTCCAGGTGGTCGGGCCGTTGTCCTCGCTCTGGCCGTAACCCTCACAGACCTTGATGCCCACGGAGTGAAAGAACCAGATGAGCTCGGCGGCAAGCGGCGCGGCTGCACTAAGAGCCAGGCTGCACTCCTCGAGCCCGAAGGCGGCTCTGACCTTGCTGAGTGCCAGCTTGTCGAGCACCGAATGCTGCAGCTTGAGGCCGAGGGGGATCTTGGCGTCGGTCAGCTTGCCGCCGCGCTTCACGGCCTCCTGCTCGAGCTCGGTGACCCGGCGTCCCGCGGCGATCGCCTTCTTGGCGATCTTGACCTTGCGGTCGTCGGGGTCGGCCGCGGCCATCTTGGACGTGACCCCGGCGTAGAACTTCTCCCACACGCGCGGCACGGCGAAAAAGTAGGTCGGCTTGCACTCCTGCAGGTCCTCGATCAGGGTCGGCACCCCGCCTCCGAACCAGGTCTGTGTCCCGTAGTAGATCTGCAGGAGGTGGCTGATCATGCGCTCGGCGATGTGGCTCAGCGGCAAGTAGCTGAGCGCCCTGGCCCCGTCGGCTTCGCCGATCGGAATGTGTTGCTCGGAATGGGTGGCGGTCCACCAGATATTGGCGTGGCTCAGCATCACGGCCTTGGGGGGGCCGGTGGTGCCCGAGGTGTAGACGAAGGTGGCGAGGTCCTCGGGTTTGATGTTGCCCGTGGTGTCGTCGTAGATCTTGTCGTCGACGTCGTTCGCCAGCGCGAGGAAGTCATCCCAGGACAGGACGAGTTCCTTGTCGGCGCTGCCGTCGTAGCCCTCGAAGACGACGACCTTGGTCAGGTTCGGGAGTTCCGAGCGCATCTTGAGGATCTTCTCGAGCTGCTCGGTGTTCTCGACGCAGGCGACCTTGGAGTCCGAGTGACCGACGATGTAGGCGGCCTGCTCGGGTGAGTTCGTCGCGTAGACGGGGGCCGTGGCGCCCCCGAAGCTGAGGCAGCCGATGTCGGCGATGTGCCACTCGGGGCGGTTGCCCGAGAGCAGCGACATCTTGTCCCCCGGCTTGAAGCCGAGGGCGTGAAGACCCTTGCCGACCTTTCGAACCGAGTCGCCGTAGTCGCGCCAGGTGATGTCGCGCCAGCTCCCACCCTCCTTGTAGCGAAGCGCCACCTTTTCAGGGTGAGTTCGGACGCGCTCGTGGAATCGCCCGATGATCGTCGTAGCCGGCATTGTGACCGTCCCCCTTTGTCTCGGCCTCGAGAACGCCGGGCGTCCCTGAAACCTGACCATTCATCAAGTCGCTTGGTTTGAGTGTAACGACCCTGTGGCAGTCGCTATATTCGCAAAGCACCACCAGGTTCCAGGCAGCTAAGTTGAGCTCAGGGGCGCAGCGACGATCATGGAAAAGAGCAGGCTTCGAGTTGTTCCTTCAGGGTCGCTCATGCGGCCGCCCTCGTGCGCGGGAAGTCTGATCTTGCAGCGCCCTCTGGGGGCCGCTATCCCCGATGGGCGCTCGGGCGCCCGAGTTGACCCGTCGGTCGTCGAGGACCGTCAGGCGGCATCCTTGGCTTCCCTGAACTTCTCGTCGAGGCAAGCGCGGAGTGCAATACGGGTTACTTTCCGGAGTATCAATCCCGGGCAGCCGGCCGCCACACGTCCACTGAGGGAGGCTCCGTGACATACGAGCTCAAGCCCATCGGGCACGTCGAGTCCCCGCTGCTCGACCGCGAACAAGCCCCGAAACAGGGCTTCGAGGGAGCTCCGGACGCCTGCATGGTGTTCCACGCCAACGTGACCGATGGCATCAGCCACCTGGAGGAAGACACCGATATCCTCGTACTGACCTGGCTCGACCGCGCCGACCGGAACGTGCTGGCGGTGCACCCGCGCGACGACCCACGCAACCCGATGACGGGAGTCTTCAGCACGCGCTCGCCGGACCGGCCAAACCCAATCGGGCTACACCGTGTGCACGTGGTGGCCATCGACGGCGCCCGGGTGCTGGTACGGGACCTCGAGGCCCTCCAGGGAACGCCGATCGTCGACGTCAAGCCCGTGCTCGACCGCGGTAGCACGAGGGACCTCTAGAAGTGGACTCGCCTGCGATGCAGGTGGAACCTGCCGCCTCCTTCCCCTTGGTCGGAGGTCTTCCCCACGTCAAACCGTCACCAGCCACCCCGGCCGAACGGACCTAGGATTCGTCCTCGCGCTCCAAGAAGAACTCGATTCGCTCCAGGATCGGAGGGTGCGTGAAGAGCGTCCAGACCGCAAGGGAGGGAGGGTCGAGATCCGCAATGTTCGAGATCGCCAGCCGGCGGAAGGTTCGCACCCCCGCGTCGGAGTCGTTCGTCAGGTCGATCGCCGCGGCGTCGGCCTGACGCTCAAAGGTGCGTGAGAGCAGGTTCTCCGCCGGGAGCAACACGAGGCCGGCGAGCAACGCGAACGCGGCCAGCAGCGGGAGAGCACGCAGATCTCCAATGCCCTCCGCTCCTGCCAGGGACCAGGGCGAGCCTCCTCGTCCCAACACCCCGAGCACCGCAAAGGCAACAAGCAAGGCGAGACTCGCCGCCACGACGTTCTTGATGATGTGGCGTTCACGCTGATGGCCGAGCTCGTGCGCCACGACGAACAGCGTCTCATCGGTGCCACCCGCCTCGAGCAGGGTGTCGTAGACGACCACCTGCTTCGTCGCCCCGAATCCGGCGACGTAGGCGTTCTCGGACGTCGTGCGACGGCTGGCGTCGGCGACCAGCACCTCGTCGACCTCGATGTCCGCCTCCTCGGCGATCGACGTGATCCTTCGAGCCAGGTCCTCGTCGGCGAGTGGCGTGAACTTGAAGAACAGCGGAGCGATGACCACCGGGTAGAGATACGCCAGGACGATCGTGAGGAGGGTGAAGGCCGCCCACCCCCACAGCCACCAGGAGCCAGGGCGCCAGCGAACGACGGCGAAGAACGCCAGCGCGGCCACCGCCATCGTCACCGCGGCGACGAGCAGCGCGCGTCCCTGATCGGAGAGCCAGCCCCCGACGTCCTGCGTCGACAGGCCCCAGTCGTGCTGTACGACGTAGCCCCGGACGAACGACAGAGGGAGCGCAACCAGGGCGAGGATCACGGCCAGAGCGGCGCCCGCAAGCAACGTCCGCACCGCCCATCCTCCCGGCACGCGCTCGAGAGCATCGATGAGCCCGCCCATCGGGCCGCGCGCCAGCAACAACAAGGTCGCAAGCTGCAACAGCGCGCCGAGGGCGAAGCTGAGGTAGGCGGGCTTGCGGAAGGCGTCCCCGCGGGCGATCAGCTCGTCGCTGAACGCGGCTCCCCGAGCGGGATCGGCGGCATCGGCCCTCGGCTCTGCGTTCCGCAGGGATGCGGGGGCCCTGGACACGAACCCAACGACGCCCGCCGCCACGAATGCCCCAACGACGATGACGATCACGACCCGGGCAGTGTTCACCCCAGCACACTAATGGGCGGGCTCGCCATGATCCGGTCGGCTAGAGCCCCGCGGGGTGTGGCCGTAACCGTCCCGCACCAGGCCACGGCGGTGATTGCGGCGGATGACTGCTGAGCGCCCCGAACGCCGCGACGACCCGGAGCCGGCGCCGGCCGGACTCGGCCAGATCGGTCGGTGCTGCCAAATGGCTGCTGTGCGCCCCAAACGCCGCAACGACCCGGATCAAGCTCGAAGTGGTGCCGGTTCTTGTCTATCCGGCTTCCGCTGGGCGCGCTCGGGCGTCCGCCTCGCTTGGCCGCGGGCCCCGAGGCCGAAACTTCAGGACCGGAATCAGCCCGGCCCCCGCAAGTTGCTGCAGCGGCGGATCGAGGTCCTCGTCGATGTCCACCGGTCCCGCCGGCGGATGCAAGACCGCGGTCACGAGGCAGTCGTCGCAGTGAGCCGTCTGGTACATCTCGCATTGCGTGCAATCGATCCTCACGTCACCCTCCCTGATTCAGTGGATCCAGCCTCCAGCACACGTTACCGAGCACCTGTGACAAGAACGCAAGAAACGCCCTTCTCCAAGACGGTCTCGATCCGTGAATGTCACAAGCGGCCTCTACGGGACACCAGAGATCGTGGCGAAGCAGGGCGTTCAAGGATGACGCCGCCGGCGGCAGACGCTCGGAACGCTAAGCGCCACTCAGCGGATCAGCGCCAGGAGTTGGCCGGCGCGCGCGATCGTCGCCCCCAGCTCCATGCACCGTCCTTGGAGCTCCCGGTCGTCGGTCACGACGATCACCGGGAAGTTCGGTGCCTCGTCGAGGAGCGCCACGAGATGGTCGTCGGCCGTTTCTGGAGGACGCGAGTAGGCGACCTCCACCGTTCGCCGGGCCCGCCTTGCTCTACCCGGTCCGATAATCGCTCCGTCGAAGACGACGGTGACCGGGATGCTCCTGGTCCTGGCGAGACGGTCGATCTCGTCCACGAGGCGAGTCCTCTGGTGCTCGAGGCTCAGGGCTCCGAACG
>JALZIB010000041.1 GCA_030860505.1 Actinomycetota bacterium | reverse complement strand
GCGTCGATATAGTCGTGACCTCGGCCGGCCCGGATGGTGTCGCTGCCTCGCCCCGCGCAGATCGTGTCTGGTCCCCCGCCGGACCGAACGAAGTCTCCGCCCCGCAGGGCGACGAAGACGTCGCCTGAGTCACGCGACTTAACCAGCCGGTCGGGGCCGTGTGTGCCGACGAAGTCGGGCTTCTTGCCGTTGCACTTTCGGACGGAGGATGAGGCAAGCGGAGTGCTGCCCCCTGCGACGAGGGCGGCTGCAAGTATGAGAGCTCGGATCTTCATCGTGACCGTCCGCCGTGGAGATGGATCAACTCGAGTCGAGCATCGCGTGAATCCGACCATAGGTGTCGTCGGGTGGCCCCGAGGCGTCGACTCTCCTCAACACTCCCTGGGAGTCGTAGAAATCGAGCAACGCGCCGGACTCGTTCTCGTAGACCTCGATGCGATGCACGATGACCTCTTCGGTGTCGTCGTCGCGCTGAACCAGCGCCTCGCCGTCAATATCGCAGACTCCCGGGGTTTCGGGCGGATCGTGGGTGAGGTGGAAGACGTGGCCGCGCGGGCACACCCGTCGTCCGACGATGCGCTCGATGATGTCGGCGCGCTCCACCTCGAGCGCGATGACAAGGTCTACGCCCCGGCCCCCGAGCTCGGCGTTCAGTACCTGCGCTTGCTCGAGATCGCGCGGGAACCCGTCGATGATCCAGCCCTCGGATGCGTCTTCACGCTCGAGCCGTTCGACCAGCATCGCGACGACGAGCTCATCGGACACGAGTTCGCCCCCGTCCATGGCCGCCTTGGCCTGGACGCCGAGATCAGAGCCCTCCGACACCTCCTTGCGCAGCATGTCGCCCGTGGCGATGTGGGGCACACCCAGTTCCGTTGCGAGCCGCTCGGCGTGCGTGCCCTTACCTCCTGCGGGGGGACCGAGAATCAGAAGCCGGCTCTTCATTCGTGTCCGGCGGACCTAGATGCCCTCGGGCCACGGGTCAGCACCTCGTGCCCGGCTTCGGTCACGACGACGGTGTGCTCGAACTGAGCCGTGCGCTTCAAGTCGGCTGTCACGGCCGTCCAGCCGTCGCGCCACACTCTGTGGTTGTAGTTGCCGAGCGTGATCATGGGCTCAACGGTGAAGACCATGTTCGGCTCCATCAGGGTCACCGCCAGAGGCTCGAAGTAATGGGGGACGTGTAGCGAGGTGTGGAAGCGTTCGCCGATCCCGTGGCCCCCGAAGACGCGCACGACCCCGAAGCCTTGCGGTTCGACGTGCCCCGCGATCGCCGTGCCGATGTCACTGATTGGACGGCCCGGCTTGACGGCCTCGACGCCGAGCCTCATCGCCTCCCGTGTCGCCTCGATCAATCGTAGTGACTCGTCGTCGACCGTCCCGACGGGAAAGGTCGCCGAGGTGTCTCCGTGGACTCCGTCGAGGAACACGGCGATGTCGAGGTTGATGATGTCGCCGTCGAGCAAGTGGCGATCGTCGGGGATTCCGTGGCAGATGACCTCGTTGATCGAGGTGCACAGAGACTTCGTGTACCCCTTGTAACCGAGCGTGCTTGGATAAGCGCCGCGTTCGATGCACGCTTCGTGCACGACCTCGTCGATGTGTTCGGTCGTCACTCCAGGCTCGACCTCGGCGGCGGCGATGCTCAGGACCTCGGCGGCGAGCCCGCCGGCACGGCGCATCCGCTCGATGACCTCGGGGGCTTGAGTCGGCGAGGTCGAGCCCGCGCCAGGTCGGCCGTCGGACGCATAGTCGGGATGAGGAATCGACTCGGGAACGGAACGGCGAGCCGAGACCGCGCCCGGGCGCAGAGGCTCGCTCGAGAGCTTGTGGCAGCGCTTGTACTTCTTCCCGCTGCCGCACCAGCAGGGGTCGTTGGAACGCAGGGCGCTCTGTCCGGTCATCACTTTCATGCTCCCATTCCTACCCGACTTGACGACGCGAGATTGGGCTTGGATAGGAGAGACAAGCCGAGGCGGCGCAAGCGGGACTTACGGGAGGAACCGGCGTCCGCGGCTGGTCCTCGGACCAGAGTGCCTGCGCGCCGGCCACAGACCCGGGCCTTCCTTGATATGACAAAGTCGATCAAGTCAATCGAGGAGTTGTATGAGCCCACTCGAGTCCCTCTTTCACGACGGCAGCCGGGAGCTGCAGGATCGCTTCGACACCCGGCGTATCGCCGATCGCATCAACGAGGTCCACGTCACCGACGTCATCGACGACAACTCGAAGGCCTTCATCGAGCAGCGCGACATGTTCTTTCTCGCGACGGCGGACGCCGACGGGCGTCCCACCTGTTCCTACAAGGGAGGTGATCCCGGCTTCGTGCGGGTGCTCGACGAGCGCACGCTGGCCTGGCCCAACTACGACGGCAACGGCATGTATCTGTCGATGGGCAACATCGCCCGCAACTCGGCGGTCGGGATGTTGTTCATCGACTTCGAGAGCGGTCATCGCCTGCGGCTCGACGGCGACTCGTCGATCGACTCGACCGACCCACTGGTCGACGACTACGAAGGGGCGCAGTTCGTGGTCAGAGTCGTGGCCCGAGCGGTCTACCCGAACTGCCCTCGCTACATCCACCGTTACAAGCTCGTCGAGCGTTCGCACTTCGTGCCGCGCCCGCGCAGAGCGACTCCGGTTCCCGCATGGAAGACGTCCGACTGGGCCGCGGATGCGCTGCCCGCCGATGATCCCGCCCGCCATCCCGAAGACCACGAGGTTCGAGGCAGATAGAGGAGGTCGTATGAACGCAGCCGAGCTGTTGGCCGGCGCCGCGGAGGAGTTCGATCGCAGAGTGCAGTTCGTCCAGGACGACGGGTGGTCGAGGTCGACGCCGTGCAGTGAATGGGACGTCCGAGCGCTCGTCAACCACATCGTCAACGAGGACCTCTGGGTCCCACCACTCATGGGTGGTTCGACGATCGAGGAGGTCGGTGACCGCTTCGACGGCGACTGTCTCGGCGACGACCCCAAGGCCGCGTGGAAATCAGCCAAGGACGACGCCGTGGCCGCGATCTCGGAGGAGGGCGCGCTGGAACGCACCGTGCATCTCTCGTTCGGAGACACGCCGGGCTCGGAGTATGTGATGCAGTTGTTCGCCGACCACCTGATTCACGGTTGGGATCTGGCGCGCGCCATCGGAGCCGAAGAGCGGCTCGATCCCGAGCTCGTGTCTTCCTGCAAGGAGTGGTTTTCCAACATGGAGGACGCCTACCGCGGCGCCGGTGCCATTGCTGAGCGTGCGGACGCCTCGGATGGCGCCGACGAACAAACGCAGTTGCTGGCGATGTTCGGCCGCCGGCAGTGAAGGCGGGCCCCTGAGAGCACGCCCTCACTGCCACGGAACCGCGCTACGGCAGGTCTACGAAGTCGGCGAGGAAGTCTCGCGCGGACTTCGTATCGACCCGGTAGGTGACGTCGGTCGCCTTGCATACGGCGTCGCCTGTCACGGTGAGCGAGACGACTAGGTTGGAGTCCTCGCCGCCGAGGAAGTGCGGTCCGCCGGAATCGCCGTAGCAGGTGCCCCCATCGCCGGTCGCCTGGTTCATCGAAAGCTTGAGCCACGACTTCGTCAGCGAGTTGAAGGACTGCAGAGCCATCCTGCGATGGTCGTTGTCGAGGATGCCCTCGAAACCCTTCTTGCGACTCTCGCGAATGGCTCCGTAGCCGACGGCGGTGAACGGCTGTGACCTGAGCTGGGACTTCAGCTCGTCGAGCAGGCCCCCGCTCGGCAGCCGGCCGTATTCGTCCATGGCCACCGGCTCGTCGAGAACGATCACGGCGATGTCGTGGGTGTTGTTAGCTCCTCCGGAGCCGAATTTCGGGTGAGCGAACGCCTCGCCGGGGTGAAAGGTCGAGGTCTGAGTGATCTCATCGTCGAAGCTGACATACACGACCTCCTCGTCCCCGACACAGTGGGCGGCGGTCAAAAAGACGGTCTCCGAGATCAGTGTCCCCGAACATACCGACACGAACTCACCGTCCCTCTCGACCACGAACGCGCCGACGTACGGGTGTCTGCCGTTGTCGAGCTCGCCATAGACGATGGCCGACACGGGACCGACCGTCAGCAACAGCGTCGCCACCAGAGCGAGCGCTACGAGCGAACGTTTGGCCATGTGTTTCCCCCTCTCGAACGGCGCCACATCAGCGCCTCCGTCGCCTGAGCGTACTGCGTAAGGATCCCTGAAGGAACGGGCCGCCCCGTCGTAGAGTGCCGGGACACGCCGCATCGCTTCATGAGGGAGTGAGCCGATGATCGACCAACGCGATGTCCTCAGCGCGGCCCCCCCTCGGTTCACGAGCGCGGAGGCGGAGCAGCTCGCCCGTCAAACCTGCGGTCTCGCCGGACCGGTCGCTCACCTCGACAGCGAGCGGGACCAGAATTTTCGGATCGACGACGAGCGTCGGGGTCGTTTCTTGCTCAAGATTTCCAACGCCGCCGAAACCGAGGATGTCCTTGGGTGTGAAACGGAGGCGTTGCTCCACATTCTTGCGACCGATGCTTCGCTACCAGTGACGAGGCCGTGCCCCGTCGAGGGCGACCACTACTGGGCCTCTGTGGCCGGACACGACGGAGAGACACACTTTGTGCGCCTCTTCACTTTCCTGGACGGCCGCCACGAGCGCCCCGAGGCGCTCGACGGCGCGGCGCTTTATGCCTTCGGCGTCACGCTCGCCCGGCTGGGGCGCGCACTGCGAGGCTTCTGGCATCCGGGGGCCGGCCGCAGGTTGCTTTGGGACGAGAGGTATGCGTCCGATTTGCGACCGTTGCTGGCGCACCTCGATGATGGCCCCCGGCGCGCAGTGGCGACGAAAGCACTCGATGGCTTCCAGGCGCGCTCTCTGCCGCTTCTGGGTTCAATGAGAGCTCAGGTGATTCACAACGATTTCTCGCTCGACAACACGCTGCTCGACGAGACCAAGCGCGTCGCCGGTATCGTGGACTTCGGTGACCTCGTCCATACGACGCTCATGTGCGACGTTTCCACGGCGCTGGCTTCGCTACTCGCGGGGCGGAGCGATCCGCTGAAAGTTGCCGACGCCCTGCTCGCCGGTTACGGCTCTGTAACACCCTTCGAACGTGACGAGATGGCGGTGCTGGTCGACCTGCTCGCCGCTCGACTCGTCGCGCTGGTGGCCATCGCCGCATGGCGCGTTGAGCAGTTCCCGGACAACGCCGCCTACATCATGGCGTCCGTCGAGAGTGCCTGGGCGGGATTGTCGTGGCTGAACGAACACGGGTTCGACAACATCACGAAGCGTTTCCTCCATGCGGCCCCGCTCGTGCGCGCTTCGACCGTCTCTTTCGCGCTGAAGCGTCAGTCCTCGACGACCGATCTGCTCGAGCGCCGGCAGAGTGTGCTCGGCTCGGCTCTATCGCCGCTGAGCTACGAGCATCCGCTGCGTCTGGTGCGCGCTGAAGGTATGTGGCTCTTCGACGCGGAGGGAAACGCGGTCCTCGACGCATACAACAACGTGCCGGTCGTCGGGCACTGTCATCCTCGCGTCACCGAGGCCATCGATACCCAGGCGCGCGCCGTCAACACGAACCTGCGCTACTTGCACCCCAATGCGATCGAGCTCGCCGAGCGCTTGTGCGCCTCGATGCCCGAAGGTCTCGACGTCTGCATGTTCGTGAACTCTGGAAGCGAGGCAAACGATCTCGCGTGGCGGATCGCGACCGCGGCGACCGGCGGGAGTGGCGGAATCGTGACCGAGCACGCCTATCACGGCATCACCGAGGCAATCGCCTCGCTTTCTCCCGAAGAGTGGGTCGGTGGCCGGCGTCCGGATCATGTCGAGACCATTCCCGCACCGGATGGCTATTCCGGCCTCTACAGGAACGACGAAACCGGCTGGGCCGAGCGCTACGGTGCGCACCTCGATGACGCGCTCGCCGCACTGGGTGAACGTGAAATTCGGCCCGCCGCCGTCTATATCGACTCCGGGTTCACGAGCGACGGCATTCTTGATCCTCCGCCCGAATACTTAGAAGGGTTGGTGCGTCGTACCCACGCCTCGGCTGCTCTCTTCGTCGCCGATGAGGTTCAGGCCGGCTTCGGGCGCTTGGGCCATTCCCTGTGGGGCTTCGAGAAGCTCGGAATCGTGCCGGACCTGGTCACGCTCGGCAAGCCGATGGGCAACGGTTATCCCGTGGCCGCGGTTATCGCCAGATCAGACCTCGTCGACAAGTTCGCGCAGACGACTCAGTTCTTCAGCACCTTCGGAGGCAACCCTGTCGCCTGCGCGGCCGGCCTTGCAGTGCTCGACGTGATCGAGGACGAGGAGCTGGTGCGGTCCGCGGCAGAAACCGGGCATGAGTTGCACGCGGCGCTCGATCTTGTGGGGGCGCGACACGATTCTATCGGCGAGGTCCGAGGCAGTGGACTGCTGCTGGGGGTCGCTCTCGTAGGGGATGCCGCAACCCGCTCTCCCGATCCTCGGCTCGCCCATCGAGTGATGAACGGGATGAGGGAACGGGGTGTGCTGGTCGGAACCACCGGCCTCCATAGAAACGTGCTCAAGTTGCGTCCCCCGCTCGCATTTCGGAGCGAGCATGTAGCACTCGTGGTGCGCGCGCTGGACGAGGCACTCGAAGAAGCCGGTCCGCAATAGAAGGCTTCCCCTTGTCAAGGGGCTAGCTGGAGAACACCTGACCGTGGTTTCGGAGCAACGGGATCTCCATGACGAGCGTGAGCGTGCGGAACATCTTGGCTGTGTCTTCACTGATCTTGTCGCGTGAGAACAGAATCATCGCGAACAGCTCGCCCACGGGGAGAAGCCCGCCGAAGCCCAAGACGGTCTTGACTCCGTAGGGGATCACGAAGTCCTCTTGGGCCGGGATGTAGGGGCTTCCCTCGGCCTCTTCGACATGGAAGACGTTGTACCTGGTGATCCCTCGATCGACGATGATCTCGTCACTCGACCTGACGAGATGCTCGATCTTGACGCCGAGCTGCTTGATGAGCTGCGCTACCATCGGCGCCTGCTCGACGACCGCTGCGCTCGGGAGGGCGATGGCCTTGTGATGCTCGGATCGTGCTCTCGAATTCCACGCCTCTTCGACGCCGGCTGTTCCCATCAAAGTGAGGCATCTCATTTCCGGTGGGGGTCGTTGATCGCCGACCGAGGATCGCACGAGCTCCTGGAGCTCAAGCGGGAGCCGTGCGAACGGTTGAGTCATATAGAAGCGGACCAGCGCGCAGGAACGCCTGCCCGTCTCTTTGTTTCGAAAGTTCTCGTACATGAAGCGAACCAGCTTGTCCGCCGCGTCTTCGACGCTGGAGGCGGATGCTCCCACTTCTCGTAGCTCGCGACGACATTCGACGAGGGCGATCGTGTCGAAGTCATTGAAATCGTACAAGGAAATCCCCTGTATCCGTTTGGGGCCGCAAGTTTAGTTGTCGTCGAGCTCTATCTCGAGCCGTTTGTTGGCCCGGCCCTTGGACTTGTAGTTGGCGATGCGAATGGGTCCGACTTCCTCGGTGCTGTTGACGTGGGTTCCGCCGTCGGCCTGTACGTCGAGACCGTCGATGTCGACGATCCGCACCTCGGAGATCTCTTTGGGAAGGAGATTGATCTTGGTGCGGATGAGGGTCGGGTCGACGTCCGCCGCCGAACGGTCTAGGAAGCGCACGCTGATCGGCCGGGCTTTGCCGACCTCCTCGTTGATGGCCTTCTCGATGTCGCCGACGAGTTCGGCCTTCATCTGCTCGAACTCGAAGTCCATTCGTCCGCGCCCCGGCTGCATGCCTCCGCCCGTGACTTTGGCCCCGTAGTCACGCCAGATGACGCCGCAGAGGATGTGCATCGCTGTGTGCGTGCGCATGAGCGTGTAGCGACGTTCCCAGTCAAGCTCGCACATGACCGTGTCGCCGACCGCCGGTATGTCGCCGTCGAGTTCGTGCCAGATGAGATTCGACTCTTTGCTGAGTCCGATGACCGGGATGTCCTGCATCGTGCCGAGGTCGTGCGGCTGACCTCCTCCACCGGGATAGAAGGCGGTCCTGTCGAGCGCGACGCGCTTGCCCTCGAGCGCCGTGATCTTCGCTCCGAAGCTTCGGACGTAGGAATCAACCAGATAGATCGTCTCGGTACTCAGGGCATTTGCTCCTTCTTCGTCGGCTGGTCCCATGCTCGCGCTTTAGCGATAGTGGCGCGCCACAGCGATCGTTGCGCTCGCTACGCATAGGGCCACCGTGTTGGGAATGATGAGTACGAGGTTGCCGATCGATGCTCCGTAACAGATCCACAGCGCGAAACCCGCGAGAAGAACCCCGAAGTAGCCGATCGAGACGTCCTCGGACGAACGACGAGCAACCATCTTCCGGATCTGCAGGACGGGCGACAAGCCCATGACGATTCCCCACGTCGCAGCAGCGATTCCCAGCGCGTTGGCGACCATGGCCTTACCTCCTGTGTGGGACCACGTGCGCTCGGCTGCGGGCCGCGTTCACTGTCGCAAGAACGCCAGGAGGAGCGCCGGCGCGGCCACCCGAATGCTAGCAGCGCCATCGGCGTCCGGCGCATTGTTGGCCTTT